>DATLNE010000002.1 GCA_035536915.1 Acidimicrobiales bacterium | reverse complement strand
GCACCTCTCCCGTGTGGAGCCCGATGCGCAAGCGGATCGGTCCATCGCGTTCGGAGAGCGCCAGTTGAAGGTCCAAGACGCAGGCCACCGCGTCCGACGGCCTCGAGAAGGCGGCGACAAAGCTGTCCCCCTCACCTTGCTCGATAGGCCGGACTCCGCGCCGAAGGCCGACCGTCTCGGAGACGAGTTGGTCGAAGTCGGCGATCGCGCTCGTCATCTCGGCCGCCCGCGACTCCCAAAGGCGAGTCGACCCTTCGATGTCGGCCAGGAGGAGCGTGACGATCCCGACCGGCAGAGCGAAGTCGGCCTCCCGTCCGAGCGACGTCTCCTCCATCACACCATCCTCCAAGCGCAGACGACTCAACAGGGTCCGCGACACAGTTTCGACCATGTCGACACCGTGGCGCCGTTGACGCTCCCGAGCATCCGCCACCTGGCTTACTCCTGGCCCGGTCCGGTGGCGTATTCGAGTCCATTGCCGAACCCACACCCGAGAACTGCGCTCTCACACGGCGCGCACGCGGCCGAAAGAGTTCAGACAACACCCACCCGAACGGGGCGCGTCGGACTCATAACCCGAAGGTCGTGGGTTCAAATCCCACCCCCGCCACCAAATTCTGGAAGCAAGCTTCCAGTCTCAATGCAGTGCTGACGAGGAAACGGTCGGAAGCCGCAACGCTTCCGACCGTTTCTCGTTCAGATGTCCGTGCCGCATTTCGCCGGTCCCCCGAGGGCGCTCACCGGGACCCCAGCGGCGCCTCCGAGCGTCAGCGAAACGGGAAGCCGGCGGTGGGAGGAGCCGCCCGGTAGACGAGCCGGCCGTCCTTGTCGTAGCGCTCCAGCACCCCGGCGTGGTGGAGGTGCTGGAGGTGGGCGAACGTCTCGCTCTCGGCGATGGCCCCCTGCCGAGCGGGCGCGAAGAGCAGCCGCATGAGTTCGGGAACCGACGCCGGCTCGCCGTCGGCCAATGCCTGGCGCAATGCCTCCAGCCGTCCGTGGTGGTGCGCCTTGAGCCTGTCGATCCGCACCGCGAGGTCGCCAAAGGGGTGACCGTGAGCAGGCAGTGCGACCGACGGTGCGAGCGCGGCGATCCGGTCGAGCGACACGAGAAAGGCGGCCAACGGGTCCCGCCCGGTGCCGATCCCCGAAATGTGTGGCGTGATCGTGGGCAGGAGGTGGTCGCCCGAGAGCAGGAGCCCGTGTTCGGGGTCGACCAGGCACAGGTGGTCGAGCGTATGGCCAGGCGTGTGGACTGCCACCCAGTCCCGGTCGGCCAGTCGGACGACCTCGCCATGCCTCACCCGCCGTCGGGGTCGTGGGTGCCGAGAGCGGGGGACGAGGCGGTGGCGTAGCGGCGGCCGGAACTTCGCACCGCCCCAAGGCGTCGGTCCATCGTGGGGGTTTCCGACGGGCTGGTCTTCAGGGTCGACCTCGTGCACGTGCGCGTCGCAGTCGTCGGGCAGCCAGGAGATGCTAAAGGCCGCGTGGGTCATGACCTCGGCCCCCGCGGCCTCGGCGAGCCAGGCTGCCGCCCCGTAGTGGTCGGGATGGGAATGGGTGATGACCACCGTGTGCACGTCGGCAAGCCGGACGCCTGCGAGCCGCAAGCGGTGCACCAGCGCCTTACGCGACTTGCGTAGCGACATGCCGGGATCCACGACCGTGACGCCGCGTCGATCCGGGATGACGTAGGTGTTCACGTGGCCCAGCCCGGGGATGTCGACGGGAAGCTGCACTCGCAACACCCCGGGCCCGACTTCTTCGACCCCGAGGCCCGCCGGCTCCTGCTCTTGTCGCATGCACAGATGTTAACGATGACTCACCCCAGTCCGCCCGTGAACCCTGATAAAGGTGCTACAACTCGGGCATGTCGCACGTGACCCTGCGCCTCGAAGGCCGCGCCGCCGTCATCACCCTCGACCGCCCCGAGGCCCGGAACGCACTGACGGGGGAGATGATCGACCTCCTGGTGGCGCGGCTTGGGGAAGCCGACGCCGACGAAAGGGTTCGGGCCATCGTCCTGACGGGCGCCGACCCGGCGTTTTGCGCTGGCCTCGACCTCGGCGCCCTTGCATCAGAGAGCGGCGGCCTCCGTGGTCGCAAGTGGCACTCGCGGCCGTGGCCGCAGACCCGCAAGCCGGTGATCGGTGCAGTCAACGGGCCAGCAGTCACCGGCGGGCTCGAGATCGCCCTGCGCTGCGACTTCCTCGTTGCCTCGGAACGAGCGTCGTTCGCCGACACGCATGCGCGGGTTGGCATTCTGCCTGGGTGGGGCCTGTCCGCTTTGCTGCCGCACGCCATTGGCGTGCGGCGGGCGATCGAGATGAGCGTCACCGGGAACTTCATGGCGGCCGACGAGGCCCTCCGGTTCGGGTTGGTCAATCGGGTGGTCCCTCACCCGGAGCTGCTGCCCGCGGCCTTGGCGCTCGCCGAAGACATCGCGGGCGTCGATCCTGAGGCGGCCGTGGCCATGCTGGCGGCCCTGCGCAAGGTCGCAGAGGTCGCCGTCGGCGACGGGTTTGCCGTCGAGGCCGAGGCCCGCTCCGCGTACCGGAAGGCGTCGCGACCCGACGATGTGGCTCGGGATCGCGCCGCCGTCATCGAGCGGGGCCGCAGCCAAGTCCAGTGAGGTGCGGTTGCGTCAGAACACGACGTAGCTGCCCAAAGGATACGAAAAACAGGTCGGCCAGTCGTTGAGGCACGGATTAACCGTGGTTACCATCGAAGCATCGAAACGCATCCCACCCCCCAACCGCTGCTCGACGTCAAGGGCCTGGCCGTCCACTACGGCGGTGTCCGTGCCGTGGACGGCGTCTCGTTCGACGTCCGGCCCCACGAGCTCGTCGGACTCATCGGCCCCAACGGTGCGGGCAAGACCACCTGCATCGACGCGGTCACCGGCCTCACGCACCTGACCGCGGGGCAGGTCGTGCTGGAGGGGCGCGACATCACGCGCGCTACGACCCACGGGCGCGCCAGGCTTCGCCTGGGCCGTACGTTCCAGTCGCTCGAACTGTTCGAGGACCTCACCGTTCGCCAGAACGTGCTGGTTGCCGTCGAACAGACTCGCTGGTGGTCGGTGTTCGGTGACCTGGTGCGACCGAACCGCCGGCGTGACCTCGCGCAGGTCGACTGGGCCCTGGGGTTGCTCGAACTGGAGGACGTGGCCGACCGGCGCCCGTCGGAGCTCTCCCAGGGTCGCCGCAAGCACGTCAGCGTGGCGCGCGCCCTGGCCATGCGGCCGTCCGTCCTCCTGCTCGACGAGCCCGCCGCAGGCCTCGACACGGCGGAGAGCGAGGAGCTGGGCAAGCGGCTGCGCGCGGTCGTCGACAGCGGCATCAGCCTGTTGCTCGTCGACCACGACATGAGCCTTGTGCTTTCGGTGTGCGATCGGGTGTACGTGCTCGAGTTCGGCAAGCTCATCGCCCACGGTTCGCCCGCCGAGGTGCGGAGCGACGCGGCGGTGGTGGCTGCCTACCTCGGTTCCGGCGAGCTCGACGGCGCTCCCCGATGAACAGCAGCAGGGTGCTCGAGGTGCAGGGACTGTTGGCCGGCTACGCGGGCGTGCCGGTTATCCGCGACCTCGACCTTCACGTGGATGCGGGCGAGATCGTGGCCCTTCTTGGCCCCAACGGCGCGGGCAAGACCACCACCTTGCTCACCGTCGCGGGCGTGCTCGAGCCGCTCGGCGGCTCCGTCACCGTCCTGGGAGCGTCGGGACACACCCCGGCGAACCGCCTTGCCCGTCGTGGCTTGGCCTACGTGCCGGAGGACCGATCGTTGTTCTCCGGGCTGAGCGTGGGCGAGAACCTGTGGCTGGGGAGCCGTCGTCGCCGGGTCGCCGAGGAAGTGCTCGAGTACTTCCCGGCATTGGAGCCGTTGCTCGGTCGACGGGCCGGGCTGCTCTCCGGGGGCGAGCAGCAGATGCTGGCGTTGGCACGGGCACTCGCCACTCGCCCGAAGCTGCTGCTGGTGGACGAGATGAGCCTCGGCTTGGCCCCGGTCGTCGTCGAGTCGCTCCTTCCGGTGCTCCGGCGCATCGTCGCCGAGCGCAATGTCGGCATCCTCCTCGTGGAGCAGCATGTGCGCCTCGCCCTCCAGGTCGCCGACAGGGCCTGCGTGCTCGCCCACGGCCGAGTGCACCTTCAGGGGACCAGTGAAGAACTTCGGCGCAACCGGTCGCTGCTTGAGGCGGGCTATCTCGGTTGATCCCGCGTTCACAAACCGGTCTAGTCATTTTTCGGCATGTGAGTTCCGTCCTTGACCGGTTAGTTAACAGCCGTTACCGTCACCCAGCGTTAACAGCCAATAGGAGGCACTGGATGTTCGGAAAACGCGCGGGTGCGGTCGTGGCCGCCGCCGCTCTCTTGCTCGGGTCGGCATGTGGGGACGACAAGACCAGCCCCACGGCCGACGCACCTCGTGCGACGACCGGGCCGGAGATCCCCGTCGGGTTTGTGAACGCCGAGGGAGGCACCCTGTCGTTCCCCGACACTCGCATCACCACCGAGGTCGGCGTAGCCCACTTCAACAAGAACGGCGGCGTGAAGGGACGTCCCCTCAAGCTCGTCCGCTGCGACGTGGACGGCTCGCCGGAGAAGGCCATCGATTGCGCCAACAAGTTCGTCGAGGCCAAGGTCGTCGCCGTGCTCGAGGGCATCGGCATCGGCACCGACGCCATGCTGCCCATCCTCAAGAGCGCGTCGATCCCTCTGGTCGGCCATGTGCCGTTCGGGCCCCAGCAGCAGACAAGCGCCGACGCCGTCTTCCTCGGGTCGGCGCTGCCGGCCATCGCCGCGGTGCCTCTGAAGTTCTTTTCCGAGAAGGGCGCCAAGAAGCTGGTGTACCTGTCGATCGACGGGCCGAACTCGCGTCAGTACTTCACCAACAATTTGGAGCCGGTGGCGAAGAAGCTCGGCATCACCGTCAAGCCGGTCTACTTCAGCCCGTCGTCACCCGACTTCACGGTGCTGGTGAACACCGCAATGGCCGAGAAGCCCGACGTGATCGGCACGGCCGGCCTGTCGGAGGCCATGTGCACCTCGATGATCAACGCCGTACGAGGCACGTCGTTCAAGGGTGACGTGTTCGCCGGGTCCTGCTTCGACTTCGCCAAGACGGTCGGCGCCAAGGCCGATGGCGTCTACGCCTACGCCGACACCTGGTGGGCGAGCGCCCCGGACGACGCGCCTCCCGCCAAGGCCAAGGAGATCCGCGAGTACCTCGACGCCATGAAGGCCAGCGGCAACGAGGCCAAGGCCATCACAACCGGGCAGGTGCTCTTCGCCGCCGTCATGGACCTGGGGCGCATCCTCGCCACCATCGAGGGCGACATCACCGGGCCCAAGATCCTCGCCGCCCTTCGCGCCACCAAGGGCTTCCCGGCCTTTATGGGCGGGACGCTCACCTGTGACGGCTCGGCGTGGAAGGGCCAGTCGTCGTGCGCCGCAAGCGCCTTGGTGTACCAGGCCAAGGGGGGCGTGATGCGCCCGGTCTCCAAGGACTTCGTCGACGTGTCCTCGTTCGCACCTGCAGCCTGAGGTGCGGATGACGAGGCCGAGCAGGGGAGCGTAGCGGTGAAGGACTACTTCGCCTTTGCCCTGCTCGGCCTCGGCGCCGGCTCGGTGTACGCGGCGATCGCCACCGGGCTGGTCGTCACGTACAAGGGGTCGGGCATCATCAACTTCGCCCAAGGGGCGCTCGGCGTGTGGGCCGCCTACGTCTACGACGAGCTGCGCACCACCGGTGATTACGTGCTGCCCGTGGCGGCGCGCGTGCATCTGGGAGACGACGTGCACGCCGCCGCCGCCCTCGCCTTGGGGGTGGCCTCCGCCGGGCTCCTCGGGTTGCTCGCCCACCTGCTCGTGTTCCGGCCGCTCCGGCAGGCTCCCGCCCTCGGCAAGGTCGTCGCCGGCGTCGGCCTCATGTTGACCATGCAGGCGTTGGTAGCTCTGCGCTTCGGCACCGAGGCGCGGTTGCCCGCGTCGATCGTCCCTAGTGAGACGCTGGAGCTGGGTGCGCTGTCCGTCCCGCGCGACCGCATTTACCTGACCGTGATCGCACTGGCGGTGGCTGCCGCCATGTGGGCGTGGTTCCGCTTCTCGTTGAGCGGAACCGCCACGCGAGCCGCCGCCGACAACGAGCGAGCCGCCACCATCCTCGGCTACAGCCCCGATCGGCTGGCGGCGACGACGTGGGTGCTGTCGTCGATGATCACCGGCTTCATGATCACGCTCGTGGCTCCCACCACCGGGATCAACCCCACCAATTACACGCTGTTCGTGGTGCCCGCGTTGGCTGCCGCTCTGTTCGGCCGCCTGACCTCGTTGGGCGGCGCTTGTGCCGCCGGGCTGGCGTTGGGCGCCGTGCAGTCGATCGTGACGCTGGTCAGCTCGAAGCCGTGGTGGCCGGCGTGGGCGGCCTCGGGCTTAGGCGATGCCGTGCCTTTCCTGTTCGTCGTGCTGGCCTTGTTCCTGCTGGGCAAGCGCCTGCCCCAACGGGGCGAGGGCGACGCGCTGGCGCTTCCCGAGGTGGTCCTGCCGACGGTCCGGCCCGCCCTCCTGGCCGCCGCGTTCGTCGGCGGCGTCGTGCTCCTCGCCATAACCGACGGGGGCTACCGCTTCGGGATCATCACCTCGATGATCGCCGCCATGGCCGCCCTCTCCTCCGTCGTCATCACCGGGTTGGTGGGCCAGATATCGCTGGCCCAGACGGCGTTGGCGGGCGTGGCCGGGTTCACGCTCTCCAAGGTGGCAAGTGACGGCGGCGTGCCGTTCCCCCTGTCGATGCTTCTGGCCGCAGGCGCCGCGGCTGTCCTCGGTGTCCTCGTCGGCGTGCCTGCCGTCCGCATCCGCGGGGCGCAGTTGGCCGTCGTCACCTTGGCCGGAGCGGTCGCCATCGAGCAGTTCGTGTTCCGCAACCCGCAATTGATCCCTCCCAGCGGCAGCCCCATCGCCGACGCCTCGTTGTTGGGCTTCGACCTCGGCATCAGGCAAGGCTCCGACATCGTTCGTCTGCGCTTCGGCCTGCTCGTGCTCGTGGTCCTCACGATTCTGGGCGTGGTGGTGGCCAACCTCATCCGGAGCGCGACGGGGCGCACCATGCTCGCCGTGCGCTCGAACGAGCGGGCTGCGGCGGCGCTCGGGGTCAACGTGGCGGCCGTGAAGCTCGTTGCCTTCGGACTGGCCAGTTTCATCGCGGGCATCGCGGGAGCGTTCGTCGGATACAGCCGAGGCCAACTCTCTGTCGAGTCGTTCGGCGTTCTCGTGGGACTCGCCTACCTCGCCTTCGCCTACTTGGGCGGCATCACCAGTGTGACCGGGGCTTTGGTGGCCGGGACGTTCGCCCCCCTCGGGATCGGCTTCGTGATCTCCGACCGCCACATCCACGTCGGGCGCTACTACTTGCTGGTGGGCGGCCTCGGCCTGCTGCTCACTGCTGTCGCCAACCCTGAGGGGATCGTCGGCGCCGTCCGGCACAACGTGGCCGACACAAGGCGCCGGATCGCCGCACGGCGAGCGCGTCGCGCGGCCTCGACCTAAAGCTAACCACGGTTTACTTAATCGCGGAATCTTGTTAGGTTGGCGTCATGCGTGAACGGTTCTCCGCAGTTGTCGGGGATTCCTAGCCGTCGAACGCATCCTGGACCTGTTGGACAACTGGCGCGAGCTCGACGAGTTCAAGCTGACGACCCTTTCACGGTGACCGCCATGACTTCCGAAGCCCTTGTCCTCGTCGACGACCCTTGCGAGGGAGTCCGTCGCCTGACCCTCAACCGCCCGGAGAAGCGCAACGCGCTGTCGAACCTGCTCCGCGGGGAGCTCTTCGCTCGCCTGCGCGAGGCCGACCTCGACCGGTCGGTGCGCGTCGTCGTCATCCGTGGCGCAGGCAGTTGCTTCTCCGCGGGCTACGACCTCGGTGAGGACACCCGCAAGAACATGCCCCGCCATTCGCCTCCGGCCGATGGAGCCTGGCCTCGTCATCTCGTCGAGGGCTGGTTCGAGCTCATGGACTACGCCACGCCGATCATCGCCC
The DNA here is from genome assembly GCA_035536915.1 of Acidimicrobiales bacterium. Classification (NCBI taxonomy): domain Bacteria; kingdom Bacillati; phylum Actinomycetota; class Acidimicrobiia; order Acidimicrobiales; species Acidimicrobiales bacterium. Next base: position 26,595 of record DATLNE010000002.1, on the reverse strand, counting down.
AGGTGCACGGATGGTGCCTCGCGGGCGGCACCGAGTTGGCCGCCGCCTGCGACCTTGTCTACACGGCGGAAGATGCCCAGTTCGGCTATCCACCTGTGCGCATCATCTCGCCCCCTGACATGGTGTGGCACCCCTGGTTGATGGGCATGCGGCGGGCCATGGAGGCCATGCTCACGGGTGACTCGATGAGCGGGACCGAGGCGGTGGCGGCCGGCATCGCCAACCGGGCGTTTCCGGCCGACACCCTCGAAGAGCAGGTGCTTGCCCAGGCTGCTCGCATCGCCCAGATCCCGGGCGAGCTGCTGGCCATGAACAAGCGCGTCGTCCATCGCAGCATGGAGATGATGGGCATGCGCAACGCCATGCGCGCCAACACGGAGACGCAGGCGCTCGGCATGCACCAGAAGCACACCCGTGAGTACTACGCCAAGCTTGCCGCAGACCTGAAGGGTGCCTTCTCGGAACGCGACAAGCCCTTCGGCGACTATCGGGAGTCCGAGGCGAAGGCCTGACGTGCCCGGCTGGAACTTCTCCGACGTGTGGGATGCCGTCGCCGCAGCCCGTCCCGACAAAGTCGTCGTGGTGCACGGTGACCGCCAGGTCCGTTCCGGCGAGCTCGACGCTGGGGCCACGGCGTTCGCAGGAGCGTTGGTGGGCGCCGGGATCGAGCAGGGCGCCAAGGTCTCGCAGTACCTCTACAACTGCACCGAGTACATCGAGTCGTACTGGGGTTGTTACAAGAGCGGGATCACTCCTGTTAACACCAACTATCGGTACCTCGACGACGAGCTCGTGTACCTGTGGACCAACGCCGACGTTGAGGCGGTGGTGTTCCACGGCACGTTCTCGGCGCGTATCGACCGGGTGCGGACGCGGGTGCCCGGGGTTCGCCTGTGGCTGTGGGTCGACGACGGCGACGGCCCCTGCCCCGACTGGGCGCTCCCATACGACTCGTTCCGCGACAGCGGCCCGCCGTTGCCTCACGACCGCGGCGCGAGCCCCGACGACATCTACCTCCTCTACACGGGCGGCACCACCGGCATGCCGAAAGGCGTGATGTGGCGACAGTCCGACTACTTCGACGGCATGAACCAGTCGATCTTCCGGGGTGCCTTCCCGGCGGCGCCTGAGATGGACACGCTGCTCGAGCGGATCGGGCCCATGGGCCGCACCACGGTGTGCGGCCCGCCCCTGATGCACGGCACGGCGCTCGGCCTCCTGCACGTCACCCTCACCACCGGCGGAACGATCGTGTTGCTTCCGTCACGCTCGTTCGACGCAGAAGAGATGCTCGACGAGGCAGTGCGAACCGGGGCCGAAGCGCTCGCCATCGCCGGTGACGTCTTCGGCCGCCCTTTGGTGGAGGCCCTCGACGCCCACCCGGAACGGTGGGACCTCAACTCGTTGAAGGAGGTCACGTCGGCGGGGATGATGTTCTCGGAGCCGACCAAGCGGGCGCTGCTCCGGCATGCGCCCCACCTGCGCCTGACGGACCGGCTCGGCTCCACCGAGGTGCCCTTGGTGGCCGACTCCCGATCGTCAGGAAAGGGCGTACACGGCACGGCGACGTTCAAGGTCGGCGACGATGTCGTCGTGCTCGACGACGAACTGCGACCGGTGGCGGCCGGATCGGGCGTGCCAGGCCGACTGGCGAAGACGGGGCCGCTGCCCCTCGGTTACTACAAGGACCCGGAGAAGTCGGCCCAGACCTTCCCGGTGATCGACGGGGTGCGCTACGGCGTGACCGGCGACTACGCCATCGTCGACGCCGACGGCACGGTCCACCTGCTCGGGCGAGGCTCGGTCTGCATCAACACCGGCGGCGAAAAAGTCTTCCCCGAGGAGGTCGAAGAGGTCGTCAAGGAGTTCACCGGCGTCGCCGATGCCGTGGTCGTCGGGGTTCCCGACGACCGTTACGGCGAGCGCGTGGTCGCCGTGGTCGAGCCCAGCCGGGGAACGGTCCTCGAGCCTGAGGAGCTCGTCACGTTCGTGAAGTCGCGCCTTGCCGGCTACAAGGCCCCGCGCCACGTCGTGATCGTGGAGTCGATGTTGCGAGGCCCCAACGCCAAGGCCGACTACGCGGGGTGCCGTGAACTGGCGATCAAGCAGGTTGCAGGCCTGCCCCAGCCGGCGGGCTGAATGCTCCTGCGCTCAGCGACGAGTGCGCTTGCGCGGCGGTGACAGGTCGCCGAACAGGGTGGCGCGCACGGCATTGAGCACAAAGGCCTCGAGCTTTTCCCGCTCGACGTCGTACTCGAAGACGATGATGCACTGGTAGACCCCCAACGCCGCATGCACGGCGAGCTTGGCCTCTTCGCGAGAGAGCTCGGGGCGCAACGCATTCAGGTAGCCGATCCAGGCCCCCACGTAGCCGTCCTGCTGGCGCCGTGCTTCGCGGCGGTAGTTCGGAGGGAGGTGTCGCTGCTCGAACGTCCACAAGGAGATGAGCGACCGGTGTTCGATGCACACGGTCAGGTGCGAGCGCATGAGCGTCTCGACGGCCTCCGCCGGCTCCATTGTGCGGGCGACGGCTACGCCTTCCATCATCCGCTCCCAGGTGCGGGCGAAGGCGGTGATGAGGATGTCGTCCTTGTTGGCGAAATGTCGGTAGACGGCGGGGCCGGAGATGCCGGCCACGGCACCGATGTCGTCGATGCCGGTGCTGTGGAAGCCCCGTTCGCGGAACAGGTTGACTGCGGCCTCGAGGATGACCTCTCGACGCGACCGAGCCGGCGTGCGCCGGCGGACGGCCGCGGTAGAGGTGCGCGCCTCGCTCATCGGACCCGCGTAAGCGAGCGGCAGGCGGTGTGCATGCTCATGACGCTAGCAGCCGTGAACTGGCGGGCGTCGGTTCGTCAGGCTGCTCACCGGCCGGTGAACACCGGGGGCCGACGCTCGGCGAAGGAGGCGATGCCCTCCCGAAAGTCGGCCGTGCCGAACAGCTCGCGAGTGACGTCGAGCACCCGGTGCACGTGGGCCTCGAAGCCGTCCTGGTCGGCCGCCTGCAAGAGCCGTTTGGCCGCCTGCACAGCCAAAGGAGCGTTGGCGGCGATCTCTTCGGCGAGAGCGAGCGCGGCAGGTACCACCTCGTCGTCAGGCACGACCTGGTTGGCGAGCCCCAGGGCCACAGCCTCGTCGCCGGTCACCGTGGCGCCTCGGAAGACGAGTTCGGCGGCGCGGGCCTGGCCCACGAGCCGGGGCAGGAGCCACGTGCCGCCGCTTTCGGGAACGACCCCGCGTGTGACGAAATTGCCCATGAGACGGCTGGACCGGCCGACGACCCGCACATCGCAGCCGAGGGCGAGGTCGAACCCGTAGCCCGCTGCGGCTCCCCGGACAGCGGCAATGGTGGGTTTGGCGAGCTCGTGCAGGACGACGGGCGGCAACTCGGCTCGGCCGATGCCGCTGACCGCCTTTTGCATCGACTTCGAAGCGTCTCCGCCGGAGCGGTTCTCCTTGTCGAGGCTCTTGAGGTCGAGCCCGGCGCAGAACCCGTCGCCTGCGCCCGTGAGCACGACGACCCGCACCTCGGGGTCGACCGCCGCTTGGTCGAGGCGCGACGACAGCAGGCGAAGCATCGGCGTGGTGATCGCGTTGCGGCGATGCGGGCGATTGAGGGTGATGAGGGCGACGTGGCCGAGCATCTCGTACAAGACCTCAGGCGGTCGTTCCTCTTCACGGGTCGTGTCCGGCGTCGGCATCGCCGTGAGTAAACCAGCGTTCTCCTAGGCAGCGCAACGACTTCCTTGCTCGTGGTGTTAACAATCGTTACGGTTATCCGGTGCCCGCTTCTGCCACCATGGTCTCAGGCCTCCGCTTTCCCGAGGGAGCGCGCTGGCACGCCGGGGCTTTGTGGTTTTCCGACCTCTACGAGCCCGCCGTGTACCGCTGGGCGCCTGGTGGCGAGCCCGAGGTGGTCGCCCGCGTAGACCAGCCCTCCGGGCTGGGGTGGTTGCCCGACGGGCGCCTGCTCGTGGTCTCCATGGTCGAACGCCGGCTCGTGCGCATCGAGCCGGACGGCACCGCCGTCGAGCACGCCGACCTCTCGCCCCATGCCGCCTTCCACGTCAACGACATGTACGTCGATCCCGGGGGCCGGGCCTACGTGAGCCAGTACGGGTTCGACTTTTTGGCCTACATCGACGACCACGGCGTGGACGCTCTGTTCGGTGAGCCGCCTCCGCCCCTCGCCCCGCTGTTGATGGTCGACCCGGACGGCACGGTGACTGCAACCGGCGAGCCCTTGCGCATGCCGAACGGCATCGTCGCCGTGGGCGGGGGCCGCACACTGGTGGTCGCCGAGACTTTCGGCCGACGCCTGTCCGCCTTCGACGTCGGGAGCGATGGGCACTTGACGGGCCGTCGCATCTACGCCGAGTTGCCAGGCGTGGCGCCCGACGGCATGTGCGTCGATGCCGACGATCACATTTGGGTAGCGGACGGGGCGGGGCGACAGGTCCTGCGGGTGGCTCCCGGCGGCAACATCGTCGATGTCGTCGAGACGACGGGGGCGTCGATGTCGTGTGCGCTGGGTGGCGACGACGGGCGCACGTTGTTCGTGTGCACCAGCGGAGCGACGACGCCCGAAGAGGCGGAAACGGGGAGGGCCGGATGTATCGAGGCGGCCTCCTTGCCTACGTAGGTTAACGAACGTTACCATTACCTTCAGACGTATCCCATGGCGGGCCGCGTGAGCAGGAGGAATGGCGTGGGGCTCAGCCCTGAAGCAGTGGGCACGAAGCTCGACACCATCGAGCGGTCGTGGGGCTCAAAGGATTGTCTGCTGTACGCAGTGTCGGTCGGCGCGGGCGCGCTCGACCCGGCGACGGAGCTCGAGTTCACCACCGAGAACTCCCACAAGGTGCAGCAGCGTGCGCTGCCCACGTTCGGCGTGCTGGCCGCGGGGTGCGGTGGCGAGGTGGAGGTCCAGGCCCTGCACGCACTGCAACTGGAAGCCGATGTCGTCGTACGCGGCGTGCACGGCGCCCAGGAGATCGAGCTCTTCGAGGAGATCCCTGTCGAGGGCCGAGCGCGGATCGAGCCCGTGATCACCGCCGTCGAAGCAAAAGCCACGGGCACGACGATGACGATCGAGGCGAAGGCGTACCGAGCGGAGGACGATGCGCCGCTGTTCACGGCGCGCTCGACGATGTTCTTCCGCGGCGTCGGCTCCGATCCTGAGGCGAAGGGGCGCAAGGCCGACGACGTCCTGGAGCCGGACGGCGCGCCCACGCACTCGGTCACGTACAACGTGCGCCCGGAACAGGGGCTGCTCTACCGCCTCAACGGCGATCGCAACCCGCTGCACTCCGACCCCAAGTTCGCCAAGATGGCGGGCTTCGGGGCGCCGATCCTTCACGGGCTGTGCACCTACGGGTTCGCCGGACGTGCGCTCGTGCAAACCGCCTGCGACGGGAATCCGGGCCGGCTGGCTGCCATGTTCGGCCGGTTCACCAAGCCGGTGCTGCCAGGCGACGATTTGACGGTCTCGGTGTGGGAAGGCGACGAGATCGCCTACCGGGTGCAAACGCAACGAGGCGACACCGTCCTTGCCGGCTGGTGCCGGCTCCGCTGAGAACTGCGCCGAGAACGACAGAGGGAACAACATGCCGACCGTCCTGGTAGAGCGCGTGCGTCCGGGTATCGACCTGGTGACGTTGAACCGCCCTGACCGCCTCAACGCCATCACCCACGAGCTCGTCACCGACTTGTTGGCGGCCTTCGACCGCATCGAGGCCGACAAGACCGCCCGCGTGGTGGTGCTCACCGGCGCGGGCCGCGGGTTCTGTGCCGGGCTCGACCTGAAGGAGGCCCACAGCATCGAGGCCACGGACGGCATGGGGCCGGTCCACGCCATGATGACGTCGCAGAAGCGCTGGTGGACCCGCTTCCTGCCCCGGATGCGGTCGTTGCCCCAGCCGATCATCGCCGCCGTGAACGGTCCCGCTGCGGGCGGCGGCTTCGTGCTCTCTCTTGGAGCCGACATCCGGCTGGCCGCGGAGTCGGCCTCGTTCCACGGCGCCCTTATCAAGATGGGCGTCTCGGGAGTCGAGTTCGGACTCGGCTGGGTGCTCCCGCGCATGGTCGGCATGTCGCGAGCCGCGGAGATCGTGCTCACGTCGCGCAAAGTCGATGCACAAGAGGCCGTGGACATCGGCTTGGTCAGCAGGGTGGTCCCGGACGGGGCCGTGGTGGACGCCGCCCTCGATCTCGCCGAGGAGATCTGCGCCAATACGCCGTTCGGGGTGTGGATGACCAAGAACCTGCTGTGGTCGAGCATGGAGTCGTCACTCGAGGCCGCCATCGAGCTCGAGACGCGGACGCAGATCCTCGCCCTGCTCACCGAGGACCAGAAGGAGCAGCGCCTGTCGCTGGCGGAGAAGCGCCCGCCGCGCTATCTCCTCCGCTGAGCGCTCGTAGGGCTTCGCGGCGTCAGGCCAGGCGGGCCGTCGCCAGTTCCTTCAGCCGGCGGTAGTCGACTTTTCCGCTCGGCGTGCGTTCCATCGAGGGCACCACGACGATCGACCGGGGCACCTTGTACCCGGCCAGTCGGCCCTTGGCGTGGGCGACGACGGCATCGGCGTCGACCTCTTGGCCTTCAGCGGGCTCGACCACGGCGACCACCGACTCGCCGAAACGGGGGTGGGGTACGCCGACCACCACGGCGTCGGCCACCGCCGGGTGTTCTTTCACCACCTCCTCCACCTCCTCGGGGTAGACCTTCTCGCCTCCGGTGTTGATGCACACCGAGCCGCGGCCCAAGAGGTGGATGGTGCCGTCGGCGCCCACGGTGGCGTAGTCGCCGGTCACGGCATAACGCACGCCGTTGATGACAGGAAACGTGGCTGCCGTGCGCTCGGGGTCCTTGTAGTAGCCCAGCGGGAGCGAGCCCGTGCTGCAGAGGCGGCCGACCGCGCCCGAGCCGGGCTCGACGGGGTTGCCGTCGTCGTCGAGCACCGTGCTCCGCTCGGTCAGCTTGAACGACGCCGTCTCCGTCACGTTGTCGGCCGTCGAGACCGAGTTGCCGAAGGCAGCCCCCTCCGTCGAGGCCAGGCCGTCGACCAGCGTCACCGGTGGGAGGTGAGCGAGCAGGTCGCGCTTGGTCGCTGCCGACCACATGGCACCGGACGACGAGATGAAGCGCAGCGACGAAAGATCCCAGCGATGCGGCTCCCGCGCCAAGGCCTCGAGCACGGGACGCATGAACACGTCGCCGGCCACGCTGACGGAGAACACCCGGTGGCGGGCCAGCTCGTCGAGCATCTCCTCGGCGTCGTACGAACGCGAGGGCAGCAGCACGAGCGTCCCCCCGCAGAGCAGCGAGGTATGGAGCACCGACAAGCCGGTGCCGTGCATCAGCGGCGTGGCCGCCATCATCACCGGCATGGGACGGTCCACCCGTCGGGCGATCTCCTCGACGTCGGCCGCGTTCGCCAACAGCCCGCCGAGGGGATCGTTGTAGATGTCGGCGTAGTCCCCTTGGGCCCACATGACGCCCTTCGGCAGGCCGGTGGTCCCGCCCGTGTAAAGGAACAACAGGTCGTCGGGGCTTCGCTCCCACGGCAGGTCGAGCGAGGTGGCGCTCGTTGCCGCCTTCTCGTAGGGCATGGCCCATGCCGGGCACGGTCCCGTGTCGTCGTCGACCCACAGCCAGTAGCGCACGGCGGGGACTCGGTCGCGGAGGCGTTCGATGCGCTCGACGAAAGAACCATGGAAGACCACGGCCTCGACGTCGGCGTTCGTCCACAAGTAGACGAGCTCGTCGTCCAGGTAGCGGTAGTTGGTGTTGACCGGTACGTAGGACGCCTTGTAGGCGGCGTACACGCTCTCGACGTACTCGGGGCAGTTGTAGAGGTACTGCGCCACCTTGGCCTGTCGGGGAAGCCCGGCCTCTACCAAGGCGGTTGCCACCCCGGCGGCGCGGGCCTCCAGCTCGCGCCACGAGACGATGCGATCGCCGTGGACAACAGCCCGGGAGCCGTCCTTCACTCGCGCCACGGCGTCCCAGATGTCGGCGAAGTTGTGCCGAGCCGTCATCGGCTGTCCTTTCCGCTCAGTGACACGAACTCGAACCACGTCCCGTCTGGGTCAGCGACAGCAAAGGCGTCCTTGGAGCCGTCGTTGCGTAGGTCCATGACCGGCCGTATGTCGCGACCGCTGAAGGTGGCGTGGAGGGCAGGCGCGTCGTGCACGAAGCCGACGAGGTAGCGCAAGCCGGCCGCCGCCCACGGCCCGTCGGCGAAGGGCGAGGCGCCTTGGGGGGCCGGCCTCACGCCGATGCGCATGTCGCCTGCCAGCACGCCCTCGTCGTCGGCGAGCAGGGGGTCGCCCGCCGTCGCTTCGGGGAGGCGCAGGCGACGGCGGTAGAAGTCGAGGGTGGCGGCCGGGTCGGCGGCGGCCAGCGAGACGTGCAACCGACAGGCCGACTCGGTGAGGCCGTCGCCGGCCATAACGCGCAGGGCGTTGCCGTCAGGGTCGGTGGCACGCCAGACGGTGACGCCGTCGACTGTCTCTTCGGCCCCACGCGCCAGAGCCCGGCCGAGCACCTCGTCGATGTCGTGCACCGCCACCGTCAGTTCGGCCAGGCCGACCCCTCCGCCGTCGTTGTCCGGCACCCGTTTGCCGGCGTCGGCCAACTGGAGGACGCTGCGGCCGAGGGTGAGCCGGTAAATACCTGCCCCCGGGCGGCCCACCAAGGTGCGCTCACGGAACCCGAGCACCCGGGTGTAGAAGTCGACCATGGCGGGCGCCGAGCGGCAGACGACGACGACCTCGGTGGCCGGGTGGACCAGGGGAAGCGGCTCCGCGGTCGTCACGGCGTCAGGCATGGGTCTCCCTCAGAGACGCGCTCTCGCGCACAAAGCGAACAAACGTTAACTACCGGAGTACCCCAGCCTTGCACAGGAGGTCAAGCCCTGTCACTGGGGTTGACGTTAGAAGTTAAACACCGTTAACATTTCGGACGTGCCCGCTCCCCCTGGGCACAGCTCCGGCGACGCTGTTCCAGCGTCGCCCGCCGTTTTCCGTGCGTCGCTCCCCGGGGCGACGCCCAGCCTCGCCGAGAAGGGACACATGAGCGCGGTGGATGTCGAGAAGCTGGTGGAGGACCGCGTGGCCGAGCTCCTGGCCAAGTTCCCCCCGGAGAGCACCTCGCCGACGGAGTTCTGGGGTGCGCAGTTCGACTGCGGCCTGGCCTGGGTGCACTTCCCCGAAGGCCACGGCGGCCTGAACCTGCCGCCGCAGATGCAGAAGCTGGTCGACGCCCGCCTCAGCGAGGCGGGTGCGCCCAGCAACCGGGGTCGCAATCTCATCGGGCTGGGGATGGGCGCTCCTACCGTGGTCAGCCACGGGCGCGACGACCAGCGCAAGCGGTACCTCCGGCCCTTGTTCACGTGCGAGGAGATCTGGTGCCAGCTCTTCAGCGAGCCTGGCGCCGGTTCCGACCTGGCCGGGCTCGCTACGCGTGCAATCCGCGACGGCGACGAGTGGATCGTCAACGGCCAGAAGGTGTGGACCACGTTGGCCCACCAGGCGAGGTGGGGCATGCTGCTCGCTCGCACCGACCCCGATGTGCCCAAGCACAACGGGATGACGTACTTCGTGCTCGACCTGCACGCCCCCGGCGTGGAGGTGCGGCCGCTCCGCCAGATCACCGGTGAGGCCGAGTTCAACGAGGTCTTCCTGAACGACGTCCGAATCCCCGACAGCGACCGCCTGGGAGAGGTGGGGCGGGGCTGGAGCGTGGCCGTCACCACGCTGATGAACGAACGAGCCTCGATCACCTCGTCCGCCGCGCCTGCCCGGGGTTCCGGCCCCATCGGCACGGCGGTTCAGCTGTGGCACCGCTCCGAGCGCAAGTCGCCCGCCGTGCGCGACGAGCTCGTCAAGCTCTGGATCAGGTCCGAAGTGAACCGCCTCACCAGCCTCCGGGCCCGCCAGGCCCGTGCGCTGGGCAATCCGGGGCCCGAGGGGTCCGTCGGGAAGTTGGCGTGGGCCGAAACCTCGATGGACATCCAAGAGCTCTGCGTCGACCTGTTGGGCGCTGAAGGGACGCTGTACTCGTCGTACGAGATGGCGCGCCCCGACCGCCTGGGCTCGCAGAAGGACGACATCGCTCGGGCGTTCTTGCATTCGCGTTCGAACGCCATCGCCGGTGGCACCAGCGAGGTCATGCGCAACATCCTGGGCGAGCGGGTTCTCGGCCTCCCGGGCGACGACCGTCGCGACCGGGAGCTGCCGTGGAGCCAGGTCCCCCGGAGCTGAAGCGCGTCGTGGACCACGTCGAGCCCGAGGACCACCGGCTCATCCGGGAAGGCCTGCGCACGGTCCTGGCCCACTTCGACGACGCCTACTGGGCCTACCACGACGCCAACCACCTCTTCCCCGGAGACTTCTACGACGCCCTGGCCGAGGGCGGCTGGATCGGCATCTGCATCCCCGAGGAGTACGGCGGCGGCGGGCAGGGGATCGCCGAGGCGGCCGTGGTCATGGAAGAGATCGCCGCCTCGGGTGCGGCCATGAACGGCTGCAGCGCCGTGCACGCGTCGATCTTCGGGATGCACCCCATCGTCGTGCACGGCTCGGAGGAGATGAAGCGGACGTACCTGCCGCGCGTCGCTTCCGGCGACCTGCACGTCGCCTTCGGGGTCACCGAACCCGACGCCGGCACCGACACGACGCGCATCACGACCCGCGCCGTGCCGGCCGGCGGCGTCTATCGGGTCACCGGCCGCAAGGTCTGGACAACCAAGGCCTTGGAGGCCGAGCGCGTGCTGTTGCTCGTGCGGACGACGCCCCAGGACCAGGTGGCCCGACGCACCGACGGGTTGACGCTGCTGTTCGTCGACCTGCGCTCGCCGGGAGTGACCATCACGCCGATCCCCAAGTTGGGGCGCAACGCGGTGGCGTCGTGCGAGGTGGCCTACGACGACGTGGAGGTGCCGCTGAGCGACGTGGTGGGGGAGCCCGGGCGCGGCCTCCAGTACCTCTTCGACGGGCTGAACGCCGAGCGGGTGCTCGTGGCGGCCGAAGCGCTGGGCACGGGCCGGGCTGCCCTGCGGCGGGCCGTGCGCTATGCCAACGAGCGGGTTGTCTTCGACCGGCCCATCGGGCGCAACCAAGGCATCGCCTTTCCGCTGGCCGAGGCCCATGCGCGCCTGGCAGCCGCCGAGCTCATGATCCGGCAGGCCGCGTGGCGGGTCGACAACCGACTGCCGTGCGGCGAGCAGGCCAATCTGGCCAAGTGGCTGGCGGCAGACGCCGGGTTCTTCGCCGCCGACCAAGCTCTCCAGACCCACGGCGGCATGGGGTACGCGTCGGAGTACCACGTCGAGCGCTACTGGCGCGAGGCGCGCCTGTTCAAGCTGGCGCCGGTCACCCAGGAGATGATCCTCAACTACGTGGCCGAGCACGTGCTCGGCCTACCCCGGTCGTACTGATGCACCTCCACGTGGTTCGTGAGGGCGCGGGGCCGGTTGTCGTGCTGACGCACGGGCTGGGGGACTCCTCGGACACGTGGTCGCCGGTGGCGGCGTCGCTGGTCGAGCGTTTCACCGTCGTCCGCTGGGACCTTCGGGGCCACGGGGGCTCGGACGCGCCTGACGAGCCCCAGGCGTATTCACGCGAGCTGGCTGTGGCCGACCTCGACGGCGTTCTCGCCGGCCTCCGTCGCCCGGTGCTCGTGGGGCATTCGCTCGGCGGCTACATCTCGCTGGCGCGGGCCGTGCAGCGAGCCGACGACATCGCAGGCCTCGTGTTGCTGGCCAGCGGGCCCGGCTTTCGCAACCCGGTGTCCCGGCAGCGCTGGAACGAGGGCATCCACGAGAACGCCGAACGCTACGGCGTGCCCGCACCGGTCCTCGGCCTCGGCCTCCAGCCGGACGACGTCGTCATCGGCTCCGTCCCGTCGCTGGACATCCCACTGCTCGTGCTCGTGGGCGACCGCGACGACCCGTCGTACCACGCAGGCGCCTCGTTCCTGGCCTCGCAGGTGCCGGGCTGCCGGGTCGAGGTGCTGCCCGGGGGCCACCGGTTCCACGTCAGCGCCGCGGCCCGAGTCGCCGAGGTCATCGGTTCTTTCGTCGCCGAGGCGTGCGAACCGTTGACTCGTATGTAAACGACGGTTATCTTTCGGCCACGCCGGCTTTCCGGTGCAAGGAGGTTCCTGTGTACGGGGTGATAAGCGGGGAGCGGTTCACGCCGCAGGAGTTGCTGTTCGAGCGAGCCGCCCGGGCGGCTTCAGGGCTGGCGGCGGCCGGGCTGGAGCGAGGCGATGCGGTTGCCATCGTCATGCGCAACGACATCCCGTTCCTGGAGGCCTCCTACGCCTGCACGGCGCTGGGCGTCTACGCCGTGCCGGTCAACTGGCACTGGCAGGTCGACGAGGTCCGCTACTTGCTGGAGGACTCGGGGGCCAAGGTCGTCGTGGCCCATGCCGACCTCATGCCCGTCGTGCGTGCCGCGCTGCCCGAAGGGGTGCTCCTGCTCGGCGTGGCCACGCCGCCGGAGGTGGCGGCCGTCTACAACATCGCGCCCGAGCGTTGCGACGTTCCCGCCGACGTGCCGGAATGGGGCGCGTGGTTGAGCGGCTTCCCCGTCTGGGACCAGCCGCCTGCGCGCGCCGTCGGCACCATGGTCTACACCTCCGGCACGACGGGGCGGCCCAAGGGCGTGCGCCGCCAGCCTGCCGACCCCTCCCTGATCCCGGAGCTGATGCGCCTGTTCGGCCTCATGTCGGGCCTGCACGACGGCGCCCGCACCGTCGTGCCCGCCCCCATGTACCACTCGGCCCCCAACGGCTACGCCATCCAGGCAGCCCGGATGAAGGCCCTCGTCGTGCTCCAACCCCGCTTCGACGCCGAAGAGCTGTTGGCACTCGTGGAGAAGCACCGCATCACCCACCTGCAGCTCGTGCCCACCATGATGATCCGCCTGCTGCGGGTGGCCCGAGAAGCGCGCGAGAAGTACGACGTCAGCAGCCTCGAGTACGTGGTCCACGCCGCGGCACCGTGCCCGATCGACGTCAAGCGGAAGATGATCGAGTGGCTGGGGCCCATCGTCTACGAGTACTACGGCTGCACCGAAAGCGGCATGTTCACGACGTGCACGAGCGAGGAGTGGCTCAGCCATCCCGGCACCGTGGGCCGCCCCGTCGACGGCGCCGTCGTGAAGATTCTCGACGAGAACGGCAACGAGCAGCCCCCCGGGGTGCCCGGTGACGTCTACGGCCGGTTGGAGTGCATGGCCGATTTCACGTACCACGGCCAGGACGACGAACGACGGGCTATCGAGCGCGACGGCCTGCTCACCTGCGGCGACATGGGCTACCTCGACGAGGACGGCTACCTCTACCTGTGCGACCGCCGTAAGGACATGGTGATCTCGGGAGGCGTGAACATCTACCCGGCCGAGATCGAGCAGGTGCTCATCGCACTCGACGGCGTTCGGGACTGCGCCGTCTTCGGCATCCCCGACGAGGAGTTCGGGGAGGCACTGGCCGCCTACATCGAACCGGAACCGGGCGCCACGTTGGACGCCGACGCCGTGCGTACGTTCCTGCGAGAGCGGATGGCCGGCTACAAGGTGCCGCGGGTCGTGGAGTTCCGCGACGAGCTGCCGCGCGAGGACTCGGGAAAGATCTTCAAGCGTCTCCTGCGCGAGCCGTACTGGTCGCAGGCCGGTCGCTCAATCTGAGCTGGACGAGGAGGCTGGGCATGGGTTGCACGCTGTTCGCACGGGTCGCGGTGGCGGCCTTGGTGGTCATGGCGGGGTGTTCCGCCGAAGGGTTGGCCTTCCGGGTCGACGAGCGTGTCGACGTTGTCGCTCCCGAGGACGATGCTCTCGTCGAGGTCCCGGTCACCGTGCGGTGGACGGCCGAGGGGATCCGGACGGCGACGGCCACCCAGCCTGGGGCGTCGTTCCTGGTGCTGGTCGACCGGGCGCCTCCCTCCCCGGGCCGCACCGTGCAGTCGATGGTGGACGACGAGCCCGACTGTCGCGGCACCCAGTTGGCCGCCTGCCTGACCCCCGAGGCCTTGGCGCGGCGAGGGATCTACACGACGACGGCAACGGAGCTGCAACTCACCACGGTGCCCGTCCGACTCGGCATGCCCGCCGACAAACGCGACGAGCACGAAGTCACCGTTGCCTTGCTCGACGAAGCCGGCAAGCGTGACGGCGAGTCCGCCTTCCGGGTGACGTTCCGCGTTCGAACATGAAACTCGGCGTGCTGGCGGTGGCCAACTCGCCGGCAGAGATCGCCGAGCGAGCCCGCCGAGCCGAAGCCTCCGGCATCGACGCCGTGTGGGCCGCCGAGCTCTACGACCGGGCGGCAACCATCGGGGCTGCGGCCGTTGCCCAGGCCACCGAACGGGTGGCCGTGGGGACGGGCATCGCCTACGCCTTCGGGCGCACGCCCATGGTGTTGGCTGCCGAGGCGCGCAACATCGACTCGCTCTCTGGCGGCAGGTTCGTCCTCGGCCTCGGCACCGGGACCGTTCGAATGCAGCAGGACTGGATGGGCCTAGACGGCACAGCCCCGGCCGCCCGGCTCGAGGAGCTCGTCACACTCCTGCGCAAGCTGTGGCGCGTGCACGAGGGACCGGTCGACCACGACGGCCGCTTCTACCGCGTGCGCCTCCAGCCGACGGCGGTCACCGGCCCACCCCTGCGCATGCCGCCGGTCTACCTGGCCGGGTTCAACAAGCGCATGATCGCAGCGGCAGGCGCCGTGGCCGACGGCTTCATCGGCCATCCGGTGTTCACGCCGGAGTACGTCGACAAGGTCGTCAGGCCCGCGCTGGAGAGCGGCGCCCGCCGGGCTGGGCGCGACGGGGCCGAACTGCCGGTCGTCGGCTATGTGATCTGCGCCGTCGACGAGGACCCGGAGGTGGCCCGACGCTGGGCCGCGGGCCAGGTCGCCTACTACGCCACGGTGAAGACCTACGCGCCGGTGTTCGAGCTCCACGGCTTCGAGGCGGTGGTCAGCGACATCCGTGCCGCCTGGGAGCGCCGGGACCTGGCCGCCATGGCCGCGGTGGTGCCGGACGAGATGGTCGACGTGTTCGCCGCCGCGGGAACGGCCGACGACGTCCGGCGCAAGGTGCACGAACGGTGGTCGCCGGTCTACGACCAAGCCCTCCTGTACCCGGCGGGCCGCTCCGAGCAGTCGACGTTCGACCTGCTGCTCAGCACCTTCGCCCGCTGACCGCCCGCCGGGGCGGGCGGGCGGTCAGCGGCGAGTCCCTACAGCGGTAGGCCCCCGGTGGCGCCCTTCACCGACTGGGTGTCGTTCCAGGTGGCGATAGCGCCCCGGGCGATCTGCCACTGGTGCACCTCGTCGGCGCCGTCGGCGAAACGAGCCCATCGGGCCGACTTCATCATCCCGGCCAAGGGGCTGTCGGTGGAGTACCCGAGCGCCCCGTGTACCTGCATGGCCCGGTCGATGACGCGCCACAGGGTGTTGGCCACGAAGTGCTTGGCCATCGACACCTCGGTCTTGAACGGGAGCTTGTTCTCGATGCGGTAGGCAGCGTGCAGCACCATCAGCTTGCACTGGTACAGCTCCATCGTGGAGTCGGCGATCAACCATTGGATGCCCTGCTTCTCAGCCAGGTAGCTGCCGTGGGCATAACGCTTGGTCGCCCGGTCGATCATCAGCTCGAGGGCTCGTTCGGCCTGGCCGATCCAGCGCATGCAGTGAGCCAGGCGAGCAGGCCCAAGGCGGGCCTGGCCGAGGAGATGCCCTTGCCCGCGTCCGCCGAGCATGGCCGAGGCGGGCACGCGAACGTCGGTCAACCGAATCTCGCAGTGGTTGTGAGAGCCCGACATCGTCTCCACGTCGCGGACCACCTCCCACCCCGGGGTGTCCGTGTCCACGATGAACGCCGTGTTGCCCGCTTGGGCAACCTCCGGGTTGTCCTCGGTGCGGGCAATGACGATGGCGAACTTGGCGCCCCGGGCCCCGCTGATGAACCACTTGTGGCCGTTGATCACCCATTCGCTGCCGTCCTCATAGGCGCGGGTCTGGATGAGTGTGGGATCGGAGCCGGCCACCTCGGGCTCGGTCATGGCGAAGCAGGACCGCACCTTTCCGTCGCACAGCGGACGCAGGTACCGCTCCTTCTGCTCATCGGTGGCCCAGTGGAGCAGCGTGTGCATATTGCCTTCGTCCGGTCCTTGGCAGTTGAGGACGAACGGCCCGATGGGGTGGCGTCCGGCCTCGGTGAACACCGAGGCGACGGCGGTGGGGCCGAGGCCCATGCCGCCCCACTCGACGGGCATGTGGGGCAGCCACAGGCCCAGCTCCTTCGCCCGGTCGCGAAGGCCGAGCACGACCTTGACCCGGATCGACCGGTCGGTGGGGTTGTCGTCGAGCTGTTGCTGGCCCGGTCCCACCTCTTCGTCCATGAACAGACGGACGCGGGCGCGGACCTCTTCGATCTCGGGCGGAAACGAAAAGTCGATGGGCACGTTGCGGTCCTTCCAGTTGTATGTAAGCAACGGTTAACTAAATCGGGCCCGCCGCTGGTCGCCCGTTGTCCGGAGAAGGCTCCCGAGTGACAGGTCCACTCGGAGCCGCCGGCGTCAGGGAAGGGCGTCCAAGCGGACGAGGAGGTCGGCCAGTGCCACCACCTCGCGATGGAGCCGTTCCGGGTCCAGCTTGTCGAGGTGGCCGTGCTCGGCCATGGCCAGCAGGTAGGTCGGCGCCGGGAGGTAGGCGATGGTGGGCAGTCCCATCAGGCTCAGGGCGGCGGCCTCTCCGAGGATCAGGCGCCCGCCGAGAGGACGCATCAGCCAGACGTTCTCCAACACGTGGGCTTCGAGGGCCGCGCCCGCCACGGCGACGAGGTCGTCGTGGTCCGACACGTAACAGGGGGCGGGCTCGGGGCGGCCGGTCGCCACCATGCCGTCGCCGGTGTCGACCCACTCCGTCGCCCCTAAGTGTTCGATGCACAGGCACGCCCGCACGCGGGCGGCCAGGTCGGGCCGCTCCTGGAACACCTTGCTCACCGACTCGACGCCTGCCGTGCAGTGTCCGGTGGCGAACACGAACACCAAGCGACGGCGGTTGGCGTGGCGGCGGCGCCCGGCGAAGAGCTTCAGCAGGGCGAGCAAGGCCATCGGGCCGTTCTCGTCGACCGCATTGGGCCCGTCGGTGTGGGTCACCACCAGCACCACCTCGTTGTCGAGGTCGGAGCCGGGAACGTCCACGACGAGCTGGTCGGTGTTGCGTTGGCCCACGGTGGCCTGGAGCACAAGGTGGGCCCTCCGCCCGGGCGTGAGAGCGTGGGCTGCCACGGTGTCGACGAACACCGCAGGAAGGCCCTGGACCGGCTTCAGGATGGGCGCCCACTGCCCTCGCAGGGCGTCGGGAGAGGCATCCTCCAGCACGACGACGGCGCCCACGGCGCCCGCCTGGAGCAGCAGCGTGAGGTCAGGGGTCATGTGGATGCCGAAGCCGAGCCGTTCGTAGGCCTTCGGGTCCGACTGTGACGCCATGGTGCCGAGCCGCTGCCGCACGAGTGTCGACCAGTCGTCGCCTGGGCGGAAGGTCACGTCCATGCCGGCCTGTTCGGCGTAGGCCATGAGGTCGGCGTAGCTGATGCGCGTGCGCTGGCGTACCACGGCGATGCGCCCGGTCAGGTCACGGCCCGCCACCTCCTCTGCCGTGCCCGAGCCCACGTCGACCAGCTCGCCGGCCACGCCTTCCGGCGGCGTGGCTCCGGAGTAGTTGAAGTAGGAGCAGACCTCGACCGGCTGTGCCTCGCCTGCGTCGTCGACGACGCTGAGCGACCACCGCTCGGCGTCCCATGCCTCGAACGTCTGGGTGGTGGCCTCCGCGTCGACCCCGAACTCGCGCAGGCGGTTGCCGATCCAGGCCACGAAAGCGTCATGCGCATTCGTCCCCGTGTGGCGTGGGCCCATCTGCGTCATCCACGCCGTCCACTCCCAAAGCGTGGTGCGGTCGAGCACCTCGTCGGCGGTGACGACCGGCTGGGGGTCGTCGAGCACCCGGCCGGCACCTGCCTCCGCCTCGGTGGTCACCCCTTCTCGCCCCACTGCGAGTTGATGGCGCCGGCGATGCCCAAGGGCCCCGCGGGCCAGGCGTAGCAGTCGATCATCAGTTGATCGACGTCCTCCGCCTTGGCAATGCGCTCGTCGACTACCCGCCGGGCCTCTCGCATGGCTGCCACGTAGATGCGGCTGGTGACGTAGCCCCACGAGGCAGGTGTGTCACGCACGACGATGGGGTTCTTGCCGAATTGCGTGGCCAGTTCGCAGACGAGCTCGGTGGTCTCCTTCGAGGTCTGCTTGGTGACGACGATCTCGGCCAACGGGCGGATGGGGGCCGGCGAGGCCCAATGCCAGCCGATGACCCGGTCCGGCCGCTCGGTGGCACCCGCCATGGCGGAGATGGGCAGGCCCGACGAGTTCGAGGCGAACACGGCGAGAGGCTGCACAAGGCGGTCGAGGTCGGCGAACGTGCGCACCTTCAGGGCGTAGTCCTCCGGGATGGCCTCGATGACGATGTCGACGTCGGCCAGCCGTTCGCGGTCGTCGGTGAACGTCAGCCTGCTCATGGTGGAGGCCGCCTGCTCGGCAGTGAGCTTGCCCAGTTCGACGGCCCGCTCGAGGCCGTAACGGCCGCTGGTGACGGTGCGGCGGGCCTTCTCCACTGCGGAGGCGTCGATGTCGACACACACGGCCTCGCAACCGGCGACTGCAGCAGTCTGCGCGATGCCGGCTCCCATGTGACCCCCACCCAAAACGCCGACCCGCCGACTGCTGCCCATGCTGTCTCCCTTAGCGAACTGTCGTTAACTAACAGTGTTCCCGCGAAGGTCTGGCGCCGTCAAGGCCTAGAGGCTGTCTGCCCAGTGTGCCCCATCGCGTCGGATTTGGGTTATCAGCGGAAAATGGCCCTTGTCACGGATGTTAACGAGCGTTACTCTTCGACCGAGGGGGAGTTCGGACCATCGACCGTTGCGCGGGACGGTCGGCGTTGTCACGGGGAGCCGCACCATGAACATGTCCCGGCGGGTCTTGGCCCTCCTCCTACCGCTGGTGCTCACGGCGGGGTGCGCGTCGACGACCCCTTGGGCTCGCCAGAGCGACGATGTCCTCGAAGCCGGTGAGCACGCCACAGGGGTCGACCTCGACGGCGACGGCGACATCGACGTCACGACGGAGACGACGGCATCCTCGGCCGGGACGGCACTCGGTCCGGGCACCGGGCCCACGGGGACCGGCCCGACCGGGACGGCGCCCGGCACGCAGGGAACAGGACCGACAGGACCGACAGGACCGACAGGACCAGGCGGCTTCACGGGCAAGCCCTACGGCAAGGGCGTCACCGACACCAAGGTCAAGATCGGGTTCATCGCCACCAAGGAGGGTGTCGCCAACGACGCCTATGCACGATCTGGCCTGAAGAACATCGACAGCGGGCCGCAGGAGCGCTCGGCGCAGGCCATGGTCGAGTGGATCAACGCCAACGGCGGCATCAGGGGACGCACAGTCGAAGCGGTGATCCACGCCGTCGAGCGGGTGGACGAGACCGAGTGGTGCAACAAGTTCACCGGTGACAACGAGGTGCTCGCCGTCATCGTGAACAACCAGGCCACGTCGCTCGTCTCCTGCCTCGCCAACAAGAAGACGATGTTGCTCCACGAGGACAGCACCATCGGCGACGAGGAGGACTTCAGGCGGTACGCCCCCTGGTACTACGCGCCGGCGTGGATGGACCAGACCCGCAACGCCAAGGCCTACGTCGACGGGTTGGCGGCGCAGGGCTACTTCACTCCCGGCGCCAAGATCGGGCTTCTCCGTTACGACAGCCCGACCCACGCACGGGCGGCCTCCGTACTGAAGGCGCGCCTGGCCCACTACGGCCTGTCGGTGACCGAGGAAGTGGCCGGCTCAGGGCTCTCGGACGCACGGTGGCCGGGCGTCGCCGTCACCAACTTCCGGCGAGCCGGGGTGAAGAAGCTCCTGATCCTCGACTTCAAGTCGCAGATGGTCGTGCTGTTCGGCCTGGCCGCCGAGCAGGCGCAGTACCACGACCTCCAGTACGGGCTCAACAGCTCCTCGCTGTGGGATTTCTCGTCGGCGAACGTGGGCAGCCAGTTCGACAACGGGGGAGGGGCGGTCGGCGTCGGGCACCGGCCCATCGACGACGTGAAGTCGACGGACCACAACGCCACGGTCAAGCAGTGCTTGGCGATCTACGCCGCCAAGGGCATCCAGCTCCACACCTCGAACTCGCTCCGCTACAACCTCGCCTTCTGCGACCAGGTCATGTTCCTGAAGGCCGGCTTCGACCGGGCCACGGCGTTGAATGCCACAGCGTTCAACACAGCGGTGTCGCAGCTCGGTACGAGCTTCGTCCCTTCCCTGACGTTCGGGACCAAGATCGCCCCGGCGGGCATCGGTCCGTCGAAGGTCCGCTACGCCCGCTTCGACGCCGGATGCCAGTGCTTCCGATATGCGGGCGGCCTCGTCGACGTGCAGCCCTGAGGAACCCGCCTTGACCGCATTGACAGACGCAGAAGCAACCCCCGCGCGTCGCCGTCGGCGTCGCAGCCCGTCCACCACGGCCCCCGACGAGGTCGTCGACGTCGATGCCGCTCGCGAGCGCCTGCGGGCGACGGCACGGGACGCCTTGGGGGTGCACCAGGCAGGAGACCCCGCGCCGTTGCGCGAGGCAATGGCGAAGTCGAGCATCGGTTGGTACCCACTGGCGGCGCTGAGCCTGCTCGTCATCATCGACGAGTTCCAGAGCTACGCCTTCCTCGTGCTCGGCCCTGAGATCAGTGACTCGCTGGGGATCAGCCGGAGCAGCCTTGGCGCCATCGTGGCCTTCAAGACGCTGGCGATCATGGTGGCTGCCCTGCCCATGGCCGCCCTCGTGCAACGACGCGCCCGACGGGCCGTGCTCAGCGTGGCCACCGCGTTCGCCTGGAGCGTGGCCACCTTGGGCAGCGGCTTCGTGCGCAGCGGCTCGGCCCTGACCGGTGTGCTCGTGGCCGACGGCGCCAGCACCGGCTCCGTGCGCGCCTTGCACCCCCCGCTGCTGCTCGACAGCTATCCGCCGGAGGCACGGATCCGGGTGCTGTCGTTCTACCGGGGAGCCGACAGCGTGGGGAACATCCTGGCCCCGTTGCTGGTGGCGGCGCTCACCGCCCTGCTCGGCTTCACGTGGCGTGGCGTCTTCGTGGTCATGGGCGTGGTATCGGTCGCCGCCTCGGTCTTCGCCGTTCGCCTCCGCGATCCCGGCTACGGGCGATGGGATGTCGAGAAGGTCCGTGATCGAGTGCGGGAGGCGACCGACGGGGCCACGTCGACGATCGACGGCGACGACGTACGACTCGGCTTCTTCGAGATCGTGCGACGGCTGTTTCTGATCCCGACGGTGCGTCGCATGCTCGCCGTGTACGCCACCATGGGCATGCTCATCGTCCCGCTGTACACCTACCTGTTCTTCTATCTCGACGACCGGTGGGGCGTCGGTCCTGGTGGGCGAGGCATCTTCTTCGCCGCTTCGGCAGCGGGCTCGCTGGTTTCGTTGTCGCTGTTCGCCCGCCGGGGCGAGGCCGACTTCCGTCGTGACCCCAAGGTGTTCGTGCGCCGGGGCGCGATGTTCCTCCAAGCCGGCGTGATCGCCATGGCGGTCGCGACACTGATGCCGTCGTTCGCCTTGGTGGTGCTGTTGTTCTGCGTGTCGGGCGCCCTGCTCGCCCTGATGGTGCCTGTCCTCCATGCCGCGATGCTGTCGGTCGTCCGGCCGACGATGCGGCCGCACGCGGCGGCGCTGGCCGGCATCTTCCTCTCGGCGGTGGGCGGTTTCGGCGGCCTGCTCTTGCTGGACGGGTTCGACCGTCGCTTCGGCGCAGGCACCGCCATCGCCGTGCTGGCTGTGCCCGGCCTCGTGGCTGCGGCTGTCCTGCGGAGCTCGGCCTCGGTCATCGACGGCGACTTCGATCGGCTGCTCGACGAGATCGTCGAGGAAGAGCAGCTGTCGACGCTCCGCGCGCGCGGCGTGCAACTTCCCATGCTTTCGTGCCGCAACCTCGATGTGGCCTACGGGCGCCTTCAGGTGCTGTTCGGGGTCGATTTCACGGTCGACGACGGTGAGATGGTCGCCCTCCTCGGCACCAACGGGGCCGGGAAGTCGACCCTCCTGCGGGCGGTGTCGGGCTTGAACATCCCGAACCGCGGGAGCGTCCGCTACCGCGGTGCCGACATCACGTACCTGGACGCCGAGCGCCGGGTGCGCCTCGGCATCCTCCAAGTCCCTGGTGGCAAAGCCGTCTTCGCACCCCTGACCGTGGTCGAGAACCTTCGCGCCTTCGGAAACGCCCACGGTCGCAAGGCGCGCAGCGTCGAGGCCGACCTCGACATTGCCTTCGAGGCGTTTCCGGCCTTGGCATCTAAGCGCGACCAGCGGGCATCGACGCTGTCGGGTGGCGAACAACAGATGCTCGGGCTGGCCAAGGCGTTCATCGCCCAGCCCCGCTTGCTGCTGATCGACGAGCTCTCACTGGGCCTCGCCCCCAAGGTGGTCGGAGAGCTGCTCGCCATGGTCCGCACGATCAACGGCCGCGGCACCGCGGTGGTGTTGGTGGAGCAATCGGTGAACATCGCCCTGTCGCTCGTCGACCACGCCTACTTCATGGAGAAGGGCCAGGTGCGCTTCGACGGCAAGTCCTCCGACTTGCTCGAGCGCGCCGACCTGCTCCGGTCCGTGTTTCTCGGCGGTGCCGCCGGGGCGTTCGCCGGCGGTACCGCCGGCATCGTCGGTCACGCAGAGGAGAAGGCCGCACCGCGATGACGCTGTTCGGGGTCGAAGTCACCGCCGGGATGCTCGCCCTCGGGCTCATCACCGGAACCACGTACGGACTGCTGGCCATCGGGCTTGTGCTCGTGTACCAGTCGAGCCGTGTGCTCAACCTGGCGCACGGGGCGGTGGGCAGTTTCGGCGCCGCCGTGCTCGGCGTGGCCGTCCTGAGTTGGAACCTGCCGTATTGGATCGCCTTCGTCGTCGCGTTGGCCGTCGGAGCCGCCGCCGCATGCGTGGTGGAGACAGCGGCGGTTCGCCGCCTGCGGGGCGTGCCCAAGCCGATGAGCGTGGTCGCCACCCTCGGCTTCGCACAGTTCTTCCTGATCCTCGTCATCTCGCTGTTCACACACGTGGGCTCCGGCAACCAGTACCCCCTCCCGCCGGGGTTGCCCACGTTGCGCATCGGCGAGATGGTCCTCACCCGGGCCCACATGGCCATGCTGTTGCTCAGTCCGGCCTTCGTCGCCGGCTTGTTCGCCTTCCTGCGCTACTCCCCATACGGGATTGCCATCAGGGCGGCGGCATCGAGCCCCGACGGCGCTCGCCTGACCGCCATCTCGCCCGGGCGCATGTCGTTGCTCTCGTGGGGCGCGGCCGGAGCCCTGGCCACCTTCACGGCCGTCCTCATCTTCCCCACCCTCGGGTTCCTGCCCGTCGACCAGCTCGGCCCCGGCCTCCTCCTGCGGGGACTCGTCGGGGCCGTCGTGGCCCGCATGGCGAACCTGCCGAAGGCGCTGGCTGCGGGGCTCGCACTCGGCGTCGTCGAGGTACTCATCTTCTCGAACTACGGCCAAGGCGGGACCGTCGAACTGCTCATGTTCGTGGTGATCCTCGGTGCCCTCCTGTCGCAGCACCGCCACGGCCTGCGGGAGCGGGAGCGGAGCAGCTGGGCCACCGTGCAGGCGTGGCCACCCCTCCCGGCCCGACTCCGGGCCGTCCCTGCGGTGCGCCTGATGGGGCCCGGGCTCGCGGTCACGGGCGCGGTGGTGGCCCTGCTGCTACCCGCGTTCATCTCCAACGAGTCGGCGGGCAACCTCATCTCGATCTTCGCGGTCGCGACGGTCGCCCTCTCGCTCACGATCCTGACCGGCCTGGGTGGCGAGCTGTCGTTGGGCCAGATGGCCACCGCGGGCATCGGGGCCGTGGCGTCGCACCACGTGATCGTCCACACCGAGAACTACTTGCTCTCGTTCGCCGTCGCCGCCGTGATCGGAGCCTTGGCATCCGTGCTCATCGGCCTCCCTGCTCTCCGCATCCGAGGCCTCATGCTCAGCGTCACCACGTTGGCGTTCGCCTTGATGGCCCAGGCGTGGCTGTACCAGCAGTCGTGGGCGATGGGAGACGGGGTCGACACCGGGAAGCCGATCATCGGCTCCTTCGTGCTGGACAGCAGTCGTCGCTACTACTACGTGGCCCTCGCAGTCCTCCTCCTCGCGCTGTGGCTCACCCGCAACGTGCGGCAGTCGAGCTTCGGCCAGTCGTTGGTAGCGCTGCGCGACAACGAGGAAGCGGCCCGTGCGTTCACCGTCCCCGCCACGCGACGGAAGCTCCAGGCGTTTGCATTCGGCGGCGTGATCGCGGGCTTGGGCGGTGCAGTGATCGCGCACGCACTGGCCCGCATCCAGCCCACGGACTTCGGCGTGCAGCAGAGCATCGAGGTGGCGGCTGTCGCGGTCGTGGGCGGCCTGTCCCTCCTGGTGGGCCCGCTGCTCGGCGCCATGTACGTCATCGGGGTCCCGAGCTTTCTCCCCCTCGATTCGGCCGGCCTGGCCGGTACTGCCCTCGGCTGGCTGCTGCTCGTGCTGTACGCGCCGGGCGGGATCCCGCAACTCCTCCGGCCCGTGCGGGACCGGATCGTCGGCTACCTCACCCGGCACCTGCCTCCCGACGAAGCCCCGGTCGAGGCGCCTGCTCCGACCCCGACCGTCCTCCCGGTCGTGCGAGAGCAGGCCGTTGCCCCCGAAACCGGGTCGACGTCGCTGTTGGTCGTGGAGGGGATCGCCAAGGCCTACGGCGGGGTCCAGGCGGTGGGAGGGGCGTCGCTGCGAGTCGGCGCGGGCGAGGTCATCGGGCTCATCGGCCCCAACGGCGCAGGCAAGACGACGCTCTTCGACGTGGTCAGCGGCTTCGTGAAGCCGGACCGGGGGACCGTCACCTTCGAGGGGCGCGACGTGACCGCGCTGTCGCCTGAGGCCCGGGCCTCCCTGGGGCTCATCCGGTCCTTTCAGGACGGCGCCCTGTTCGACACGCTGACGGTGTTGGAGACGGTCCAGCTCGCCATGGAGCGGATGGCCCCCACCAAGCTGCACGAGGCAGTGATCGGCCTGCGCTCCCGCGACCGTCGCAAGCTCGAGCAGGCGCGCGAGGTCGTGCACCTCATGGGCCTCGATGCCTACGCAGAGAAGCAGAACCGGGAACTGTCGACCGGCACCCGGCGCATCGCGGAGCTGGCGTGCTTGCTGGCCATGCAGCCGCGCATCCTGCTGCTCGACGAGCCGTCCTCGGGGATCGCACAGCGCGAGACGGAGGCGATGGGTGAACTGCTGCTAGCTGCCGGAAAGGCGTTGGGAGCCGGCATCCTCATCATCGAGCACGACATCCCCCTCGTCATGCGCATCAGCGATCGTGTCGTGGCCATGGCGGAAGGCCGGGTGATCGCCGAGGGCTCGCCGGCTGAGGTGCGGGCCGATCGAACGGTGGTGGACTCCTACCTCGGAGGGGACCTCGTCGCCATCGACCGCTCGGGTGCCAGGAACGGTGCTGGGGCAACGAGAAAGCGTCGCGCAGGGCGCCGCCCGTCCGGCCCGGTGGCGTCGGAGGTCGACGAGCGTTGCAAGACGATCACCCTCGCCGGCACCCCCTGCACGCGGAAGGCAGTCGACGGCGAGTCATGTCGGCAACACCTGGAGCCCGCCGGGCGCACGGCGGGTTGACGGACCGGCGACGTCCGGTCGATACTCCGTGAACTGAAGTTAACTCCAGGTCATTCGAGAGGAAAACACGCTGTGGCCATCACGACTGAGCCGATCACCCCCGGTACCCCGCTCGGCCCGGACGGCCGTATCGTCGCCGTCGTCGGCCCGGTGATCGACGTCGAGTTCCCCACCGGCGAGTCGCCGGAGATCAACACGGCCCTGGAGTTCGACATCGACCTCGACGGCACGGTGACGACGGTGGTGGCCGAGGTCGTGCAGCACATCGGCGGCGGTCGGGTGCGGGCCATCGCCATGAAGCAGACCGAGGGCCTGAGGCGGGGGACGCCGGTGCGCAACACGGGCAAGGGCATCACCGTGCCGGTCGGCAACGCCACCCTCGGCCACGTGTTCAACGTCATCGGCGAGGCGCTCGACACCGGCGGCGAGGTGATCGAGGGCGACGCCCGCTGGGAGATCCACCGCCCGGCCCCGCCCTTCGAAGAGCTCGAGCCCCAGTCGAAGATGTTCGAGACGGGCCTCAAGGTCGTCGACCTGTTGGAGCCCTACGTGCAGGGCGGCAAGATCGGCCTGTTCGGCGGCGCGGGCGTGGGCAAGACCGTGCTCATCCTCGAGATGATCACCCGGGTGGCCCGCCAGCACGGCGGCGTCTCGGTGTTCGCCGGCGTGGGCGAGCGCACGCGCGAGGGCAACGACCTCTGGTTGGAGATGGCCGAGTCGGGCGTGCTCAAGAACACCGCCCTCGTCTACGGCCAGATGGACGAGCCGCCGGGCGTCCGCCTGCGGGTGGCGCTGTCGGCCCTGACCATGGCCGAGTACTTC
>DATLNE010000001.1 GCA_035536915.1 Acidimicrobiales bacterium | reverse complement strand
CGCTGGCCTCGGCCGGCGACACGCTGCGGTCGCTGATCGCGCTCGTCGCCGACATGAGCGACGAGCCCCAGGGCCTCGAGCTCGGCGAGCTGCAGGTCCCCTCGGCCGGCTCGCCCGACCTCGAGCTGCCCATCGAGGACCTCGACCTGTCCGAGCGCCCCCGCAACTGCCTCAAGCGAGCCCAGGTCAACACCGTGGGCGAACTCGTCGAGCGCACCGAAGATGATCTTCTCGCCATCACCAACTTCGGCCAGAAGTCGCTCGACGAGGTCATCCAGAAGCTCGACGAGCGCGGCCTCTCGCTGCGCACGAAGGAGTAACAGCGATGCTGGGCACCCCGAAGAAGGGGCGGCGGTTCGGAGGCGGCGCCGCCCACCAGAAGGCGATGATGGGCAACCTGGTCGCCTCGTTGATCGCGGCCGAGGCCCTGGTCACCACCGAGGCCAAGGCCAAGGCCCTGCGCCCCGTGGTCGAGAAGGTCGTCACCAAGGCCAAGAAGGGTGGCGTCCATCGCCACCGCAACGTGGTGGCCTTCATCCGTGACAAGGACATGGCCCACAAGCTGTTCGAGGAGATCGGGCCCCGCTACGTCGACCGGCCCGGTGGCTACACCCGCATCCTCAAGCTCGGTCCGCGCCACGGCGACAACGCCCCCATGGCGCGCATCGAATTTGTGTGAGCCTCTTCGACCCTGAAGAAGTAGCAGTCGAGACGCCAGCGGCCCCGAGCGGGCCGCTGGTGCGCGTCCGGCTCCTGGTGGCCTACGACGGCCGCCGCTTCAAGGGCTTTGCCCCCAACCGCCAGGTGCGCACGGTGGCGGGGGTACTCACCGAGGCGCTGGAGAAGTGGCTGGGCCACCCCGTGGTGCTGACCTGCGCGGGGCGCACCGACAGCGGCGTGCACGCCTGGGGCCAGGTGGTCCACTTCGACACCTCGGTGACCGACCTCGACGTCGGCGCACTACAGCGTTCGCTGTTGAAGATGCTGGCCCCCGAGGTCGTGGTGCGCGAGGTCGGGGTGGTCGACTCGACGTTCGACGCCCGCCGCACCGCCGTCGGCCGCCGCTACCGCTACACGGTGCTGAACCGGTCGGTCCCCGACCCGTTCCTGGCGGGCCTGGCCTGGCACGTCGAGGAAGCGCTCGACGTGCGCGCCATGCAGTTGGCGTGCGACCCGCTCATCGGCGAGCACGACTTCTCGTCGTTCTGCCGCCGCCCGCCGGTCGAGGGGGCGTCGATGACCCGGCGGGTGCGCCGAGCCGAGTGGAAGGACCTCGGCGACGGGCTGCTCCGCTTCGACATCGAGGCATCGGCGTTCTGCCACCAGATGGTGCGTTCGCTGGTGGGCACGCTGGTGGCGGTGGGCAGGGGCAAGAAGCGGGCGGGCGACATGGCGTGGATCCTGCGTTCGGGCGACCGCCAGTTGGCGGGCCAGCCTGCGCCGCCCGACGGCCTCGTGCTGTGGGAGGTGCTGTACCCCTGACCCGCCCCTGAGCCGAAACTTGCGTACGCAAGTTCGAGGTCGGTACCGGGGGCCGTAGGCGCGGCGGCATGGCGCGCTTCCGGCCGACGTGGGGCCTGCTTGGCGGGCGGCGCGCTGCTGATTGCCGCCGTGCTCGTCTTCCTCGTGTCCAGGTTCCGACGCGGTGGCCTACCGACGAGCGCCTGCCTGCGGGGCGGTCAGCGCCTCGGGCTGCGTACGGACGGAGCCGGTTGTGATCCTGGAGCGCCACGGGCGCCGCGTGGGCTATTTCGTCGTGGGCCCAGAGCCTTCGATCGAGCCGCGTGGGCTCGCTTGGGTCCAGCGCGGAGCACAGCTCGGCGTCGGTACATCGACGACGGTCGAGGTCCATGAGAGCCTTGTCACCAAGGTGGTAAGCGCAGTGACCGAAAGCAGCCCGCTCGTCCTGGAGTCGTTGGGCGTGGCGATGGCGCTGGCCAATGCCACTCTGGGGCTTGTGTTGGTGGTGGCGTCGGTGATGGCGCACCGCCACGGACGCTGGGTACACACCGCGGGCGGACCTGGGCGTCGATCGTTTTCTGGCGACGCCCGGCGCCCAGATCGGGACGTTCCCAGCCGACGGTATCTACGACGCCGGCGCCGTGTGCACGCGGTGGTTCCTGGGGGCGGTGGCCGGCGGAATAGTCGGCCTTGCCTTGTACCTTTGGCAAGGGCTCAGGGCGGGCGCACAGCAGTCGATGAGGTAGGCATGGCACTGAAGGTGGGCGGGCAGGCGCTGGTCGACGGCGTCCTCATGCGCACGGACCGGGCGTGGGCCATCGCCCGGGCCGACGGGTCGATCGAAGTGGGCGAGCTGGTCGAGCGCGGCCGCCTGGGCGGCGTGCCCGGGCTCCGCGTGCTCTCGGGCATCGTGGGCGGGTTCCGCCTCGCCTTCGCCCGGCCCGGCAGGCGTCGCACCGACCGCAAGCTGCTGTGGGCGCTGCTGGGCATCGAAGCCGTGGTGGTCGGCGTCGGCGCCGTGCTGGGCGACGTGGCTGCGCCGATGTGGGCCGGCTTGCTGATGTCGTTCTCTACGTTGGTGGCCCTGCGGCTGGCCACGCCCCGGGCGCTGTGGCGCTACCACGGCGCCGAGCACAAGGCCGTGGCCGCCCACGAGGCGGGCATCGACGTCGACGACGTGGGCGCCGTGCTCCGGTGCTCGCGGGTGCACAACCGCTGCGGCACCAACCTCGTGTTCGTGATGCTGCTGCTTGGCGTACTCCTGCTCGATGTGCCGATGGTGCTGCAACTGCCCGCCTTCGCCGGACTGTTGGCCGTCTGCGCCGAGTTGGTGACGCTGGCTGCCGGGCGGCCGACGGCGATGCTGAGCCGGGTGACCCTCGCCGGGGGGCGGGCCATCCAGCGCTGGATCACCACCTCGGAGCCCACCGCCGCCGAGCAGGCCGTCGGCTGCCAGGCCCTGCTGGCCGCCCTGGCCGAGCACGCCCGCCTCACCGCTGCTCCGGCCGAACCCCTGCTCGTCGCCGCCTGAGCCGGAAGTTGGGGGCAACTTCAGTCCACAAGCGTCCGGAGGCTCCGATGGACACGCTCCTGCTCGCCGACAACCACCCCACCGGCGCCGGCCTGGCCGTCGTCGGCGTGATCCTGCTCGTCATGCTGCTGGCGGTCTTGGCCGTCGCCTTCTTGGCCGCCCGGTTCGTGATCCGCAAGGTGCGCGACCGCCCCTGAGCGCAGCCAATGCCGACACGAATGGCGAAGCCGGACGTAGTCCCATGTGGAAGTAGACCGGGGAGGCAGGGCTCATGGCGCGTCGCGCGATCGCATCACTCGTACTGGGGCTGTCGTTGTTGGCGACGTTGCACGTGCCCAGCGCCCAGGCGGTCACAGCCGTCAACTTGGTAGGCACGCTCGACCGCGTCAACACCGACGCCTTGTTCGCCTTCGGCAGCATCATCGACCCCGCCACATCGTTCCCTGGCAATCCCTATGCGGCCACGGCGGGCACCTTGCTGCCGCTCCCGGCAGCCGGGCAGCTCTGGCAGGTCTACCCACACGTCGACGACAGTCCCAACACCGCAGTCCTCGTGCGCGATGACGCCACCCTGACGACCGTCGCATCGTTCACCATCGCCGAACGGCTTCGTCGAGGCGGGCGCGCGGCATGGGGCGGAGAGTGGATGCACGCGGTCGACGGGGGTACCCGGGTCTTCCTCGTGGGCGATACGTCGATCGTCTCGGTCGACCTGGCGACCTTCGCGGTGACGACCGTGGCCAATGCCGACATCGTCGACGGCTTCCAGGCAATCGGGCTGGCCGGCATCACCTACGACGGCGCCGTCAACGCCCTCTATGCCTTGCATTCGGGTGTTCCTTCACTTGCCGCCGGGCATGCGGTGAGCCTCATCCGCCGTATCGATCTGATGACCGGCGCCAGCATCCACCGCGTGGTCCGGTCGTGTCGAGGCTTCCCGGCCGTCGACTCCTCGCTGACGATGGCCGCTTCCTTGCTCGTGGGGGCATCCGACCTTTACTTGGCCTGTAACGGCGTCAACGGTGGCATGATCTCGCCGCCCGACCAAGCCGTAGTGCGGCTGCCTTTGGCCACTGCCTTCGATCCCGCCGGGGCCGAGCAAGCAGTAACTGGGACCGGGCCGCTCGAGGGCGCCATCGTCGATCAGTCGTCGGGTCGAATGTTCTTGGCCGGCGCCGACGGAAGGCTGTCGGCTTTCGACACCGCGCCCATGGCCTATGCCTGGTCGATCCCCGTGGCCACCAGTGCCGTCTACGGCATCGGACGGAACGCGGCAACCGGTGAGATCTACTTCCAGTCGTCTCTGGGCTTCGGTGTGCTCGACGGCACGTCGCCGACCGCGCCCACGCCCTTCGTGCTGACCTCGGCCGCCGGCCCCGGGCAGGAGCGCATCGTGAGTCAGCCCGGCACGGACCGGGCATTCGTGCTGCCCGACTGGTCGACTTGGAAGCCTGCGGCGTACACAATCTACGAGATCGTGCCCTAGCCGGACGTCAACGCACCAGGTCGACGGTGAAGCCGGCGGTGCGCAGCATGCCAACCACTTCCTCGCGGTGCTCGGGGTCGCGGGTCTCGACCGTCAGCAGCACCTCCACCTCGTCGAGCCCGACGGCCACGCCGGCCCGGTGGTGCTCGACCTCCAGCACGTTGAGCCCGAGCTTGGCCACCGCCGAGGTGAGCGAGGCGAGCGCTCCGGGCCGGTCGTTCACCACCACCCGCAGTATCAGGTAGCGCCCGGCGGCCGACAGGCCGTGGTCGATGAGCTTGATCAAGAGCAACGGGTCGACGTTGCCGCCCGACAGCACGGCCAGCGCAGGCCCGGTGCCCGGGATCTTCCCGGCCAGGATGGCGGCCAGCCCGGCGGCGCCTGCCGGTTCCACCACGGCCTTGGCCCGCTCCAACAGGAGCAGCAGGGCGTGGCTGATCTCCTCCTCAGTGACGGTGACCACGTCGTCGACGAAGGCCCGGATGTGGGCCAGCGTGAGGTCGGACGGGGACTTCACGGCAATGCCGTCGGCCATGGTCGCCACCCCGTCGAGGCTGACGCAGTGGCCGGCGTCCATCGACGCCCGTACCGAGGCGGCCCCGTCGGCTTCCACCCCGATGACACGCACCGCCCGCCGGGTGTGCGCCAGCGCAGCGGCGATGCCGGAGATGAGCCCGCCCCCGCCCACCGGCACCACCACGACCTCGGCCTCGGGCGCCTCCTCGGCCACCTCCAGCCCGATGGTGCCCTGGCCTGCGATCACCGCAGGGTCGTCGAAGGGCGGCACGTAGACGGCGCCCGTCTCCTCGGCGAAGGCCACCGCCGCGGCGATGCAGTCGTCGACCACCCCTCCCACGAAGCGCACCTCGGCCCCGTAGGAGCGGGTGGCCTCCACCTTGGGCAGCGGCGCCTGCACCGGCATGAAGATGGTGGAGCGCCGCCCGGTGAGCGCGGCAGCCAGCGCCACGCCTTGGGCGTGGTTGCCCGCCGAGGCCGCCACCACCTCGCAGTCGCCCAGTGTGGCGATGCGGTTGTAGGCCCCCCGGATCTTGAACGAACCGGTGCGCTGGAGGTGCTCCGCCTTGAGCAGCACGGCCCGCCCGGCCAGCCGGGAGAGCGAGTCGGACCGGTCGACCGGGGTGGGACGAAGCACCGGCGCCACCCGGGCGCGGGCCTCCTGGACTTCGGGCAGGCCGATCATCGGTGGCGAGGCTAACCCCCGTACCGCTATCCTTGACCTCCGGCCTGCACGAAGCAGAAGGAAGTCCACCCGTGCGTACGTTCTCCCCGAAGCCCACTGACATCCAGCGCGCCTGGCACGTCGTCGATGCCGACGGCTTGGTGCTCGGGCGCCTGGCGTCCGAGGTGGCCCGCGTCCTGCGCGGAAAGCACAAGCCCATCTTCGCACCGCACGTCGACACCGGCGACCACGTGATCGTGGTCAACGCCGCCAACATCGTCATGACGGCGGGCAAGGCGGAGAAGAAGATCGCCTACCGCCACTCCGGCTACCCCGGCGGCCTGCGCAAGCAGACCTACACCCAGCTCCTCGCCACCAAGCCCGAAGAGGCGATCCGCAAGGCCGTCAAGGGCATGCTTCCCAAGGGCCCGCTCGGCCGCCAGATGCTGAAGAAGCTGAAGGTGTACGCCGGTCCCACCCATCCGCACTCCGCGCAGGGCCCGCAGCCGCTCGACCTGAGCGCCGTCGCTGGCCGCCGCGCCTCGTAAGGAACGACATGCCCAAGCCGCTCATCCAGTCCACCGGCCGTCGCAAGCGTGCCGTCGCCCGTGTCCGCATCCGGGCAGGCGCCGGCGTGATCACCGTGAACAAGCGGCCGATCGCCGACTACTTCCCGTCGGCCACCCACCAGATGCTCATCACCGAGCCGCTGCGGGTGACCAACACCGCCGACGTCTACGACATCGACGTGACCATGGACGGCGGCGGCGTGTCGGGCCAGGCGGGCGCCCTGCGCCTCGGCATCGCCCGGGCCTTGGTCGAGCTCGACCCCGAGCAGCGCACGGCGCTGAAGCGGGCGGGCTTCCTCACCCGCGACGCTCGGGAGAAGGAAAGCAAGAAGTACGGCCTCAAGAAGGCCCGCAAGGCGCCGCAGTACTCCAAGCGGTAGTGCTGCGCTTCGGCACCGACGGCATACGCGGTGTCGCCAACGTCGAGCTGACGCCTGAACTGGTTCTCGCCCTGGGCCGCGCCGCGGCCCGGGTGCTCGGCGGCGACACATTCGCAGTGGGCCGCGACACCCGTTGCTCCTCGGAGATGCTCCAGGCCGCCCTGTCGGCGGGGCTGACTGCCGAAGGGATCGAGCAGGTCGTCGACCTCGGTGTGGTCCCCACTCCCGGCGTCGCCCACATGGCGGCCGCCCACGAGTGGGCGGGGGCCATGATCTCGGCTTCGCACAACCCGTGGACCGACAACGGGGTGAAGTTCTTCAACGTGGGCGGGCGCAAGCTCACCGACGAGCAGGAGGAACGGCTGGAGGCAGAGCTCGACGCCGCCGCCCGCTCCACGACGGCCAACGTCGGCGAGATCTACAAGCCGATCCGGGGTGCACAGCAGTACGTCGACCACCTCCTGGAGGTGTTGGAGGGCCGCTCGCTCAAGGGCCTGTCCGTGGTGCTCGACTGCGCCAACGGGGCGGCGTCCGACGTGGCCGCCGAGGTGTTCTCCCGGCTGGGCGCAACGGTTCGCTCGATCGCCTTCCTCCCCGACGGCACCAACATCAACGAAGGCTGCGGGTCGACCCACCCCGAGACACTGCAGGCGGCTGTGGTGGAGCACGAGGCCGACCTGGGGCTGGCCTTCGACGGCGACGCCGACCGGGTGCTGGCCGTCGACCACCGGGGCCGCCTGGTCGACGGCGACCACCTCATCGCCCTGTGCGCCCTCGACCTGCAGGAACGGGGACGGCTCAAGGACGACACCGTCGTCGTCACCGTCATGACCAACTTGGGCTTCCGCCTGGCCATGGCCGAGCGCGGCATCCGGGTGCACGAGACGCAGGTGGGCGACCGCTACGTGCTCGAAGCCCTCGACGCCAACGGCTGGTCGCTGGGCGGCGAGCAGTCGGGCCACGTGATCTTCCGCGACCTGGCCACCACCGGCGACGGCATCCTCACCGGCTTGCAGGTGGCCGACCTGGTGCTGCGATCGGGCCGCCGCCTGGCCGAGTTGGCCGACGCGGCGATGACCCGGCTGCCCCAAGTCCTGCGCAACGTGCGGGTGGCCGATCGCGACGGCTTGGCGCTGGCGCACGAGCTCTGGGACGAGGTGGCCGAGGTCGAGGCCGAGCTGGGCGATCACGGGCGGGTGCTGCTGCGGCCCAGCGGTACCGAGCCGGTGGTGCGGGTCATGGTCGAGGCGCCGACGGCGGAGCAGGCGGAGGCGGCGGCACGCCGGCTGTCCGACGCCGTGGCTCGCGCCTGCGGTGCGTAGCCTGGTCCCATGTGCGGGATCATCGCCGTCGTCCGTCGGCCCTCCCAACGGACCCCCGCCACTGCGGCCGAGGTGCTGGCCGGGCTCGACATCACCGTGGCCGACGATGTCGCAGCGCTGACGGCGGCGGCTGAAGCGGTCGAGGCGGTCGACGCCGCCTTGCGGGGCACGCCGGGCGTGCGCACGTTGCTCGACACGCCGGGCCTGGCCGCCCAGGTCGACGAGCGGGCGGTGGCCGTCGAAGCGGCTTTGTCCGAGGCCGAACGGGGGCTCGACGAGCGGGCGGCGTCGTTGTCGGACAGCGAACTGGAAGCCCGCAACGCCGCCATCGTGCGCCTCAAGGACGCCGTGTGGGCCGTGCGCCGCGACCGTCTGCGGGCGGCGGCGGCCATCGCCGAACTGGCGGGCGCCGACACGGGGCGGGCGGCGGTCGACGCCTTCTGGTCGATCCAGACGGCGCTGTCGTCGCTCGACCGGCTCGAGGTGCGGGGGCGCGACTCGGCCGGGCTCCACGTCCTCGTGCGCGACCACGGGCTCGACCTGTCGTCGCCCGAGGTGGCTGCCCTGCTCGACGGTCGGGTCGAGGACCGGCTGTTCACCTCCATGGCCGTGCGCACCCCCGACGGCAACCTCGCCTTCGTCTACAAGGCGGCGGCCGAGATCGGCGAACTGGGCGACAACAGCCGGGTGCTGCGCGACGCCGTGCAGGGCGACCGCCTGTTGCACCGGGCCTTGGAGGCCGACGGCGCCGAGGCTGTGGTGGTCTGCCACACCCGCTGGGCCTCGGTGGGCATCATCTCCCAGCCCAACGCCCACCCGGTGAACCAGGAGGAAGAGGGGCTCGACGGCCCGTACGTGGTCGCCGCCCTCAACGGCGACGTCGACAACTACGCCGAGCTCAAGGCCACCGAAGGCCTCCAAGTGCCGCCCGAGGTCACCACCGACGCCAAGGTCATCCCCGCCCTGGTGTCGCGCCGGCTGCACGAAGGTGCCGACTTGGTCGAGGCGTTCCGGGCCACCGTTTCGTCGTTCGAGGGCTCGGTGGCCATCGCCGCCCAAGCGGCCGCCGCGCCCGACCGGCTGCTTCTGGCCCTCAACGGCAGCGGCCAGGGGTTGTACGTCGGCTTGGCCGAAGACGCCTACGTGGTGGCGTCGGAGCCGTACGGCTTGGTGGAGGAGACCCCGCGGTACGTGCGCATGGACGGTGAGTCGACGCGGGGCCAGGTGGTGGTGCTGTCGACGGCGACGGCCGGGTCGCTCGAGGGCGTGCAGCGCTGGTCGTACGACGGCGGCGAACTGCCGGTGGACGACGACGACGTGCAGGTGGCCGAGATCACCACCCGCGACATCGACCGGGCCGGGTTCACCCACTACCTGCTCAAGGAGATCTCCGAGGCGCCGCAGTCGTTCCGCAAGACCTTGCGGGGGCGCATCGTCGACGACGAAGCGGGCCGGTTGTCGGTGCGGGTGGGCGACGAGACGCTGCCGCCGTCGGTGCGCGCACGGTTGCGCGACGGGGGCATCCGCCGGGTGCTGGTCATCGGGCAGGGCACCGCCGCGGTGGCGGGCCAGAGCGTGGCCGTGGCCATCGAGCGGGCCTTGCCGTTCCCCGTCGAGGCGCTGCCCGCCACCGAGCTGTCGGGGTTCCGCTTGGAGGACGACATGAGCGACGTGCTCGTGGTCGCCATCAGCCAGTCGGGCACGACCACCGACACCAACCGCACCGTCGACATGGTGCGAGGCCGCGGCGCCGCCGTCGTCGGCATCGTCAACCGCCGCAACAGCGACCTGGTGGAGAAGTCCGACGGCGTGCTCTACACGTCCGACGGGCGCGACGTGGAGATGAGCGTGGCGTCGACCAAGGCGTTCTACGCCCAGGTGGCGGCCGGCTTTGTGTTGGCCGAGGCGTTGGCCGCGGAAGTGGGCGTGACCGACGCCCGCGCTTCGGAGCTGTTGGCCGGGTTGCGGGCGCTGCCCGACGCCATGGACGAGGTGCTGCGCCGGCGCGACGACATCGCTGTCGCGGCGATCCGCCACGCGCCGTCGCGGCGCTACTGGGCGGTGGTGGGCAACGGCCCCAACCGCATCGCCGCCTCGGAAGTGCGGATCAAGCTCTCCGAGCTCTGTTACAAGTCGATCGCCTGCGACGTCACCGAGGACAAGAAGCACATCGACCTGTCGTCGGAACCGCTGATCTTCGTCTGTGCGGCGGGGCTGGTCGGCGCCAACGCCGACGACGTGGCCAAGGAAGTGGCCATCTACCGGGCGCACAAGGCGGCGCCCGTGGTGGTGGCCACCGACGGGGCCGACGTGTTCAGCGCCGCCGTGCACACGGTGTGGGTGCCCGAGGTCCACCCCGCGTTGGCGTTCGTGCTGTCGGCCATGGTCGGCCACCTGTTCGGCTACGAGGCGGCGCTGTCGATCGACGCGCAGGCGTTGCCGTTCCGCGAAGCGCGTGGTGCGGTGGAGTCGTTGGTGTCGTCGGGCCTGGAGGGCGACGCCTTGCTGTCGCGGCTGGCCTCGCTGGTCGAGCAACCGGCCGAGGCCTTCTTCGCCGGGCTCCGGGAGGGCGCCTACAACGGGCACCTGGAAGCGGCCACGGCGGTGCGGGTGGCGTCCCTGCTGCGCTACGCCATGGGGATGGTGCCGCTCGACGCCTACGAGGTGGAGTACGGCAAGGTGGGCACGCCGGGGGCCTTGTTCGACGACCTGGCCGACGCCTTGACGCGTGGCGTGGAGGAACTCACCCGCCCCGTCGACGCCATCAAGCACCAGGCCAAGACGGTGACCGTCGGCATCTCTCGGTCGGAAGAGGCGCTGTTCGCCACGCCGCTGGTGGCCCAGGCGCTGGCGGCGGGCGCGCCACGCGACCGCTTGTCGTACCGGGCGCTGCGGGTGCTGGCCACGCTCGACCCGGCGGTGGCCGAGGTCACCGGCTGGACCCGCTACCGCATCGAGGACGAAGCCACCGTGCACGTGGTCGACCAAGGCGGGGCGGCGCGGGGGCTGCCGTCGCGCACGGCGCAGAACCCGGCGCTGCGAGGCACCAAGCACCAGGCGGCGGTCGAACGCGAGGTCATCGTCACCCGGGGGCGCAGCGACGGACGCACGGTGGTGATCGTGCCGGAGACCAAGGACAACCAGGCCACCGGGCTCACCTTGCTGCACGTGCAGTTCCACGACCGGCTGTCGCCCGAGGCCGCCCGCGAGTTGCTGGCGGGCTACCGGGGCCGGTTCACCGCGCTGGTCGACGCCGTGACCGAGACCGAGCCCGCCTTCGAAGAGTCGCGGCTGGCCGACATCCCGGTGGTCGACCTGTTGCTGGAGCCCATCCAGCCCTTGGCCGACCGCTGGCGCGCGTGATCCCCGTCGTCACCCCGGAGGAGATGCGGCGCATCGACGAGGCCGCGCCCGAATCGACCGAGGTGCTCGTCGAACGAGCCGGTGCGGCCGTGGCCCGGGCCGTGGTGCGGCGGCTGGGCGGCACCTACGGGCGACGGGTGGTGGTGGTCGCGGGCAAGGGCAACAACGGCGCCGACGGCCGGTGTGCGGCCCGGCGCTTGTCGGCTCGTGGCGTGCGGTGCGTGGTGGTCGACCCCGATGTGTCGTCGGTGCCCGCGTGCGACCTGGTGGTCGACGCCGCCTACGGCACCGGGTTTCATGGCGAGTACAAGGCGCCGTTGGTGGGGGACGCGCCCGTGTTGGCCGTCGACATCCCGTCCGGTGTCGACGGGCTGACCGGGGAGGCGTCGCCGTTCGCCGTGCGGGCCGATTCGACGGTGACGTTCGCGGCGCTGAAGCCGGGCCTGCTGTTCACCGACCGGGCCGGCGTGGTCGAGGTGGTCGACATCGGGCTCGACGTGTCGGGGGCTCGCATCTCGGTGGTCGAGGACGACGACGTGGTGCTGCCCGCTCGCTCGCGCTCGACGCACAAGTGGGACACCGCCGTGCTGGTGGTGGCCGGGTCGCCCGGCATGATGGGCGCGCCGTTGCTGGTGGCCCGAGGCGCCATGCGGGCGGGCTCCGGCTACGTGCAATTGGCGGCGCCCGACGACGTGCCGCCGGGCAACGAGGCCGTGGTCGTCCCTCGGCCTGCGACCGGTTGGGCCTCGGCGTTGGATGTGGAGCGCTGTCGGGCCGTGGTGGTCGGGCCGGGGCTGGGGCGCGAGGCGGGCGACGAGGTGCGGCAGTTCGTGGCCGCCGTCGACAAGCCGATGGTGGTCGATGCCGACGGCTTGAACGCACTGGCCGGGGGCGCCGCCGAGGTGCTGTCGGGGCGGCGGGCGCCCACCGTGCTGACCCCGCACGACGGCGAGTTCGCTCGGCTGGCGGGCGACCAGGTGGGCGCCGACCGCATCGGCGAAGCGCGAGCGTTGGCGGTGGCTACGGGCGCTGTCGTGCTGCTCAAGGGGCCGACCACGGTGGTGGCGGCGCCGGACGGGCGGGTGCTCGTGTCGGTCACCGGTGGGCCGCAGCTGGCCACGGCGGGCACGGGCGACGTGCTGGCCGGGATGATCGGCGCCTTCCTGGCTCAGGGATTGCCTGCCCTGGAGGCGGCGGCGTTCGCCGCCCACGCCCACGGCGCGGCGTCGAGGCCGGGCATGGTGGCGGGCGACCTGCCCGAACTGGTGGGGGAGTGGTTGTCGGGTGGTTGAGGCCCGCACCCGCCCGGCGTGGGCGACCGTCGACCTGTCCGCCGTCCGCCACAACGTGGCGTGCCTGGTGGAACTGGTGGCGCCTGCGGCGGTGTGTGCGTCGGTGAAGGCCGATGCCTACGGGCACGGCGCCGTGCCGGTGGCCGAGGCGATCCTCAAAGCAGGCGCGCAGTGGCTGGCCGTGGCGCACGTCGACGAGGGGGTCGAGTTGCGCAAGGCGGGGATCGAGGCGCCGATCCTGTTGTTGTCGGAGCCTCCGCTGACGGCGGTCGACGAAGCGGTGGCGCGGCACCTGACGATGGCCGTCTATTCGCCGGCCGGAATCGAGGCGGTGGAGACCGCCGCCGTCATGCACGGGCGAGAGAGCGTGGCCGTCCACCTCAAGGTCGACACGGGCATGCACCGGGCGGGGGCGTCGGTCGACGATGCCCCGGCGTTGGCCCGCCGCATCGACGGGTCGCGGCACCTGCACCTCGAAGGCCTGATGACGCACTTCGCGGTGGCCGACGACCCCGACCGCGAGGCCGACACCAAGGCGCAGTTGGAACGGTTCGAGACCGTGCGCGATGCGCTGGCCGCCGACGGCATCGTGCCCGACGTGCTGCACACGGCGAACTCGGCAGGCGCCGTCGCTTTCGAGGCGGCGCGTTACGACATGGTGCGCTGCGGCATCGCCGTATACGGCTACGCCTCGATCGACGTGCGCCCCGCCATGTCGCTGAGCGCCGAAGTGGCGTTCGTGCGCGACGTCGAGGCGGGCGAGGGCGTGTCGTACGGGCTCCGTTACGTGTGCCCCGAGCGCACCCGCATCGCCGTGGTGCCGCTCGGTTACGCCGACGGCGTGCCCCGGCGCTTGTCGGCGGTCGGCGGCGAGGTGCTGGTCGGCGGGCGCCGGTGCCCGATCGCCGGGACCATCACCATGGACATGCTCATGGTCGACTGCGGACCCGACGCCGAGGTGGCCGTGGGCGACGAGGTCGTGCTGCTCGGCCGCCAAGGCGACGAGGTAATCACCGCGGAGGACTGGGCCGGCCGGCTCGACACCATCTCCTACGAGATCGTGTGCGGCATCGGCCCGCGGGTCCCTCGGCGGTACGTGGGGTGATCTCTGGCGTACGGGTCGGGCACTGGACCGACCCGGTGGCCCGGACCGGCTGCACGGTGGTGCTGCTCCCGGCGGGCACGGTCGCCTCCGGCGAGGTGCGGGGCGGCGCGCCGGGCACCCGCGAGTGGGCGTTGTTGGCGCCCGAGCGGCTGGTGTCGCGGGTCGACGCCGTGGTGCTGTCGGGCGGCTCCGCCTTCGGGCTGGCCGCCTGCGACGGCGTGGTGCGGTGGTGCGAGGAGCGGGGCATCGGGTTCCCCACGCCCGCCGGGCCGGTGCCGATCGTGGTGGGCGCCGTGCTGTTCGACCTCATGGTGGGCGACCCGACAGTGCGGCCCGACGCTGCCGCGGGTTACGCGGCGTGCGAGTCGGCGGCCGAGTCGTTCGACGTGGGACGGGTGGGTGCGGGCACCGGCGCCACCGTGGGCAAGTGGCGGGGCGGCGAGCCCAAGCCGGGCGGGCTGGGCGCCGCCGAGGAGTCGGACGGCGACCTGCGGGTGTCGGCGGTGATCGCCGTCAACGCCTGGGGCGACGTGCGCACCGGCGAGCCGGTGGCCCCGCCGCCGCAGCCTGCGGTGCCGTTCGGCAACACCACCATCGGCGTGGTCGCCACCAACGCCCGCCTCGACAAGACCCAGTGCCTGTTGGTGGCCCAGTCCGGCCACGACGGGTTCGCCCGGGCGTTGGAGCCTGCGCATGCCGTCAGCGACGGCGACGCGCTGGTGGCGGCGGCGACGGGCGAGGTCGACGCCCCGTTGGAGACGGTGCGCCTGCTGGCATCCCGCGCCGTGGAGCGCGCTATCCGTTCTGCGGTGTGACGGGGTCGAGGTCGGCCACCGACGGCCCTTCGATGATCCGGCCGTCGATCCCGTAGCGGGAGCCGTGGCACGGGCAGTCCCACGTGCGCTCGGCTGTGTTGAACGACACGATGCAGCCCAGGTGCTTGCACACCGACGACACCGCGTGCAGTTCGCCCGCATCGTCGCGGAAAGCGGCCACCCGTTCGCCGTCGAGGTCGACGATGCCGCCCTCGCCCG
Organism: Acidimicrobiales bacterium; assembly: GCA_035536915.1. Classification (NCBI taxonomy): domain Bacteria; kingdom Bacillati; phylum Actinomycetota; class Acidimicrobiia; order Acidimicrobiales; species Acidimicrobiales bacterium. The sequence goes on along the minus strand of DATLNE010000001.1, from coordinate 101,401 downwards.
GCGCCAGTGTCTCGGCGTCCTCGGCCCGTAGTGCGGCCAGCCGGTCGGCCACCATGCGCTTGCCCGAGTTGGCGTTCTCCTTCCACAGCTCGCTCGACGTGATGGCTGATCCCTGTCGAGTGGCGTCGAAGGCGTCGGCCCACGGGTTCTCGCGCCCGGCGATGTGGTCGGTGAGCAGCAGCGCAGCAGCGGCGCCGTTCGTCATGCCCCACTTCTTGAACCCGGTGGCCACCAGGACGTTGGAGCCCGGCAGCAGCGGCCCCACGAACGGGGTGCCGTCGACGGGGACGTGGTCGTGTGCCGACCACCGGTGCACGATCGGCCGCCCGGGGAAGTGCTCGGCCGTCCAGTCCTCGAGCGCCCGGTAGTGCGCCCGGGTGTCGTCGGACTGGCCCACTTTGTGGCTTTCCCCGCCCACGATCAGGTAGCGGTCGCTCTCCGCCCCCCGCAATGAACGGGTGGGTGAATCGGCGCTCAGGTACATGCCGGTCGGCCCCTCGCCGTCGACCTCGATCGTCATGGCGTAGGAGCGGGTGGGGTGGCACTTGGCGAAGAACATGCCCCGGTCGAGGAACGGCAGGTGCGTGGCCACCACCACGTGCCGTGCCCGCACGGTGCCGCCCTCGGTGAGTACCGACGACTCGTCGCTCTCGGCATCGACGTCGCGCACTCGGCTCAACTCGTAGACGTGCTCGCCCAGGCCCTGGGCCAGCGCCAGGCAGAAGCGCCGGGGGTGGAACTGGGCCTGGTTGTCGAAGCGCACGGCGCCCAGCACCGGGTAGGGCAGTTCGGTCTCGGTGGTGAAGGTGGCAGGCAGCCCCAACCGGGTCGCCACCTCCGCTTCCTCCTGCACCGACGACAGTTGCTCGGGGTCGGTGGTGTAGGTGTAGGCCGCCCGGCGGCTGAAGTCGCAGGCGATGTCGCGCTCGGCCACCAGGCGGGCGATGAGCGCCAGCCCGGCTTGGTTGGCCTCGCCGTAGGCGCGGGCCACGTCCTCGCTGCGGTTCGACGCCAGCCCTGCGTAGACGAGCCCGTGCTGGGAGGTGACCTTGGCCGTGGTGTAGGCCGTCACGCCCGAACAGATGCGCCCCGCCTCCACCACGGCGACGCTCGCACCGGCCTCCTTGAGCACGGTCGCCGTCAGCAGCCCGGCGATGCCCGCACCGATGACGGCGACGTCTACGTCGACCGTCCCGGCCAGGCGGGGGAACTGCATGGACTCGTCGCGGGTGGTCTCCACCCACAGCGAGGGATTGGTCTCGTTCAGTGATCCCACGCGCCCTCCCTACCCATGAACGACCGCCACAGCCCCAGAAACTCGACATCGAAGGCTTCGTACTCCTCCCGCAGGCGTGCGCCGGGCCACGTGGAGGGCAGGAGCTCGGGCGGCAGCAGGGGGTCGGCGTTGAAATGGCGGAGGACAGCAGCCGACAGCACGAACCCAGGGGCCAGCGTCTCCACCGCTGCAGTGCGACGGGCCCGGCGACGCCACCGGGCCAGTTCTTTGCGCAGGGCGTTCGCAGTGCTCGCCCACTCGTCGAGGTCCCACAACCCGGCCGACAACTCGGCGGGGTCGGTATCGGGGCGCATCGTGGCCCACAGGCAGTCGTCGACCGGGGACTGTGTCATGCGGGCGATGCGCAGGTTGTCGGGGCGCACCCACACGCCTTCGCGGAGCTCGCTCATGCGCATGCGCCGCATGTGGCCCCGCAAGGCGCTGCGCTCACTGGCCGAGCGGCGGGTGGTCACCACCAACGCCGTCGTCCACTGGCCGAGCCATGGCACCAGCTGCGGGCGGCGCCCCGCCTCCTGCCGTTCCTGCCGCAGCAGCAGCCGGCCCGTCAGGGCGTAGCGGCCGTCAGGCTCCTGCACCAGCTCTTGCTTGGCGACCATTCGCGAGAGCGCCACCCGGATGGTCCCCTCGGGGATGCCGAACAGCTCCCCGGAGCGCACGAGCACGCCAACCGGCAACACAGGCGGGTGAGCGCCCAGCAGGGTGCTGCCGATGACGGAACGGGCGGTGAACGGCCTATTACGAAATTGCTGCGTCTGTAGAATTATCGTAAGATAGCGGGCGTGGCGACCACCATGCTGCCGCCGTCCCAGTTGCTCCCCGACGTGCTGCCTACCGAACGCCTGACGGCGACGGGCCGGCCGGTGCCGCCCATCCGCGAAGAACTGCGGCGCATCCCCAACGGTCGCAACGCCGTCACGGCGGTGGGCGTGTACATGCAGTCGTTCGGCGTGATCGCCGCGGCCGTGGCGGTCGGCACGTGGTGGGCGTACGTGGCCGCCTTCTTGCTCATGGGCCGAGCCCACTGCCTGTTCAACATCCTCGGGCACGAGGCCGCCCACCGGCTGCTGTTCACCAGGAAGGCGGTCAACGACCGGGTCGGGCGCTGGCTCCTGTCGTACCCCTCGTTCACGGCCTTCGACCTGTACCGCCGCGCCCACATGGCCCATCACAAAGACGAGATGGGGCCGGAAGAACCCGACCGCCAGCTCTACGCGAACTACCCCATTCCCTTCGACTCGTTCCGGCGCAAGCTCACCCGCGACGCCTTGTTCGTCTCGGGCACCAAGAACCTCAAGGCGCTGGGCCGAGCGCTGCTGCGGCCCAGCAGCCGCAAGCTCGCTGCTCAGATCCTCGCCGTGCAGGTGGCGATCCTCGGCGTGTTCACCGCATTCGGGCGGCCCGAGCTGTACCTCCTGTTGTGGCTGGCGCCGTGGATGACGGTGTGGAAGGTGCTCAACCGGCTTCGGGCCATCGCCGAGCACGGCGGCATGACCCGCTCGGGCGACCGGCGCCTGACCACCCACCACGTGCGCCAGAGCAGGCCGGCCCGGTTCTGGATGGTGCCGTACAACACCGGCTGGCACCTGGCCCACCACGTCGACTCGGGCATCCCCTTCCGCTTCCTGCCGAAGCTGCACCAGGAGCTGGTGGCCGCGGGCTGGATCGTGCCCGACCTGGAGTACCCCAGCTACCGGGCTCTGTGGCGGGCGCTGGCGGCGGGCTGACGGCCTGCCCGGCGGTACGATGCGGCGGTGCTCACCCTCCTGGAACTGGAGCGCGAAGCGAGCGGTTGCACCCGGTGCCCGTTGGCCGCGGGCCGCACCAACGTCGTGTTCGGCGTCGGTGACCCCGAGGCCGACCTGATGTTCGTCGGCGAGGGGCCGGGCCGCGACGAGGACCTCAAGGGCGAGCCGTTCGTGGGCCGCTCCGGCCAGTTCCTCGACAAGGTCATGCAGGAGGAGATGGGCATCAGCCGCGACCGGGGGGTCTACATCGCCAACGTGGTGAAGTGTCGCCCGCCGGGCAATCGTGACCCTGAGCCGCAGGAGATCGCCTCGTGCAGGCCGTACCTGGAGCAGCAGCTGGCGACCATCAAGCCCAAGGTGGTGGTGACGCTGGGCAACTTCGCCACCCGCCTGCTGCTCGACACGACTGAAGGCATCAGCAAGCTGCGGGGCCGCACCTACCGCTACGGCGACGCTGTGCTGGTGCCGACCTACCACCCCTCGGCGGCCCTGCGCAGCGGCGGCACCGGCGAGGTGGCGGCGGCCATGCGGGCCGACCTCGTGCGAGCCAAGGAGCACCTGTGAGCGGGTTGGTGACGATGACCAAGTCGGCCGACGACACCCGGGAGATGGCTTCGCAGGTGGCGACACTGGCCAAGCCGGGCGACGTGCTGTTGCTGGCGGGCGACCTCGGGGCAGGCAAGACCGCCTTCGCCCAAGGGTTCGGCCGCGCCCTCGGCGTCGACGAGCCGATCGTCAGCCCCACCTTCACACTGGTGCGCACATACCCGGGGCGCATGACGATGGTGCACGTCGACGTGTACCGCCTCGACCACCTGCAAGAGGTGGTCGACCTCGGCCTGGCGGAGTTGTTGGACGAAGGCGGCGTGGCCCTGATCGAGTGGGGCGACATGGCAGCCCCCGCATTGCCCCCCGACTTCCTCGAAGTGCGCATCGACTACGGCGAGGGCGACGACGAGCGCACCTTTGCCTATCGGGTGGTCGGCCCGTCGTGGGCGCCGCGCCAGCGGGCGCTGCAGACGGCGTTGTCGCGTTGGAGCGTGTCGTGATCATCCTGGGCATCGAGACGGCGACCAACCAGGTCGGCTGCGCCTTAGGCGGCTACGAAGGCGTGCTGGCTTCGTTCCATGCCACCCGGGGCCGCCGCCACGCCGAGACGCTGGCGCCCGCCATCGAGTTCGTGTGCAAGCAGGCCCGCATCGAGATGAAGGAGATCAGCGCGGTGGCCGTCGACGTCGGCCCCGGCTTGTTCACCGGCATGCGCGTCGGGGTGGCCACCGGCAAGGCCATGGCGCAGGCACTGCGGGTGCCGATGATCGGCCTGTCGAGCCTCGACCTGCTGGCCTTTCCCGTCCGCCACACCGGCCGTCTCATCGCGGCCGTGGTCGACGCCCGCAAGGGCGAGGTGTTCACCGCCTTGTACCGCCAGGTCCCCGGCGGGGTGCAGCGGCTGTCGCAGTACCGCGTGTGCACACCGCGGGAGCTGGCGTCGGAACTGATGGCCCGAGGCGAGGACTGCTTGGTGGTGGGCGACGGCGGCATTCGCTACCGCGACGCGCTGGAGACGGTGGGCGGCGTGGAGGTGGGCGACCTCGGTTTCGCCTACCCGTCGGCGGCCGCCCTGGTGGAACTGGCGCACCCCCGCGCCATCCGCGAGGAGTTCGTGCAGCCCTGGGAGTTGGAGCTGCTGTACCTGCGCAAGTCCGACGCCGAGATCAACTGGAGCGGCTGAGGTGGCAGTGCGCATCCCCGAGCCGGGCCCGCCGGAGCCCGTGCCCGACGGCGACCTGCAGGTGCAACTGGTGCCCATGCGGCGGCGCCACCTGCGCTCGGTGTTGCGCATCGAAGGACAGGTGTACCCGCGGCCGTGGTCGCTCAGCTTGTTCGTCAGCGAACTGGCGCTGCGCTCCACCCGGGCGTACTACGTCGCCCGCGTGGGCGGCATCGTCGTCGGCTATTGCGGCGTGATGCTGGCGGGCGACGACGCCCACATCACCACCATCGCCGTCGACCCCGCCTGGCACCGCCGCGGCATCGGCACCCGCCTGTTGCTCAACGCCGCCCGCGTCGCCGTCGGCCGCAGCGCCAAGCACCTGACGCTCGAGGTGCGGGTCACCAACGCACCGGCCCAAGCCCTGTACCGCGCCTTCGGCTTCCACCCGGCGGGCGTGCGCAAGGGCTACTACGTCGAGACCAACGAGGACGCCCTCGTCATGTGGGCGGAGGACATCGACTCGCCCGACTACGCCGACCGCCTCGCCGCGCTGGAAGCCGCCGTCCCTGGCACCACCGTCATCGAGGAATTGAAGTGACCGATACCCGGGAGACCCCATGAGGCCGCTTGACCCCACCCTGCCGACGCCGTTCCGCATCCTGGCCATCGAGACGTCGTGCGACGAGACGGCCGCCGCCGTGGTGGCCGACGGGCGCGACGTGCTGTCGTCGGTGGTGAGCTCGCAGGTCGACCTGCACGCCCGCTTCGGCGGTGTGGTGCCTGAACTGGCGTCGCGGGCACACGTCGACCTCATCACACCGGTGGTGGCCGAAGCCCTCGTGGAAGCGGGCCTCGACGGCTACGGCCTCCATGCCGTGGCCGCCACCGTCGGCCCCGGCCTCATCGGCTCGCTGCTGGTCGGCGTCAGCGCGGCCAAGGCGTTGGCCTTGGTGTGGGGCGTCCCCTTCATCGGCGTCAACCACCTGGAAGGCCACCTCTACGCGTCGTTCCTCGAAGAGCCCGACCTGGAGCCGCCGCTGGTCGTCCTGCTCGTGTCGGGCGCCCACACCATGCTCATCGCCATGGAGGGTCCAGGGCAGTACCGCCTCCTCGGGTCCACCATCGACGACGCCGCGGGCGAGGCCTACGACAAGGTGGCCCGCTTCCTCGGCCTCGGTTACCCGGGCGGGCCGGCAATCGACCGCCTGGCCATGGAGGGCGACCCGCACGCCATCGCCTTCCCCCGGGCCATGAAGGACGAGGGCTACGACTTCTCCTTCAGTGGGGTGAAGACGTCGGTCATCACCTACGTGCGCAAGCACCCTGACGTCTCGGCCGCCGACGTGGCCGCCTCCTTCCAAGAAGCCGTGGTCGACGTGCTCGTCACCAAGGCCCGCCGGGCGGCCAAGGAGATCGGCGCCGGCGGCATCTGCCTGGGCGGCGGCGTGGCCGCCAACTCGTTGTTGCGCGAGCGCCTGCTCGACGCCTGCATCGCCGACGGCTTGCGGGGCTTCCTGCCCACCCGGGCCATGTGCACCGACAACGCCGCCATGATCGGGGCGGCGGCGTGGTGGCGCTACCAGCAGGACGGCCCCACCCCGCTCGACGCAGGCGCCGATCCGGGGCTCCACCTACCCCTCGTGGGCTGACGGCGAGGGGTAGGTGGACCCGCCGCTCGGACCGCTCGGCAATCGTCATTGGCGGCCCCCTTGTCTAGAGTCCGCCGCATGTCGACGTTCGACGACCGGCCACCGCCCGATCCCGAGAAGCTCCTCGCCTACTGGATGGAGTGGGAGAAGGGCGAGACCCCGCCCGGCCGCGTCATCAGCAACCTGAAGCTCGGCGGGCTGCGGGAGATGCTCGAAGCGACGATCGAGGCGCGGCGCGAGATCGAGGGCGCCTGAGCGCCGGCGCGTCGGGGCCGCCGCAGCAGATCCCGCGGCCCCAAGGCGCGCGCCCTGGCGGCCCGCCGCCGTGGGCGGCGCTGGCGCCGGTTGAACGTTGCGGGTTCGGCGTGGAGCGGGTGCGCGCCGCGTTGCGCACAGTCGGTCCGTCGGAACCGACGGAGCAGTTGCCGTATCGGGCGGCGTCGGCCGCCGTGCTCATCCCGCTGTTCGAAGAGGACGGCGAGACCCGCGTCGTCCTCACCAGGCGGTCGCCCGCGTTGCGCTCGCACACGCATCAGGTCTCGTTTCCCGGCGGCCGCCTCGACGAGGACGAAGGCCCGTTGGCCGCCGCCTTGCGAGAGGCCAGTGAGGAGGTCGGGCTCGACCCCGCCGACGTGGAGATCCTGGGCCAGCTCACGCCGTTGGCCACCTTGTCGAAAGGCGCCCACATCACGCCGTTCGTCGGCGTGCTGGAAGGTCGCCCGGTGCTGCGCCCCAACCCGGCCGAGGTCGAGCACGCCTTCGACATCGCCTTGGTCGAACTGCTCGACGAAAGTGTCTACGGCGAAGAGCTGTGGGAGATGCCCGGGATGGGCGAGCGGCCCATGCACTTCTTCACGCTGCCCCACGACATCGTGTGGGGCGCCACGGCCCGCATCCTCTACGAGTTGCTGGAGTTGGTGGCGCTCACCGGGCGAACAGGGCCACGGCCAGCGGGGCGATGAGCAAGGCGGGGAGGAACGAGCCCACCCGCACCTTGCGCAGTTCCAACAGGCGCACGCCGATGCCGAGGATGACGATGCCGCCCGTCGCCGTCATCTCCGTGACCATGCGTTCGGTGAGCACGGCATCGGCCAGCCCGGCCAGCACGGTGACCGTGCCTTGCAGGATGCCGACACTGATGGCGCTGAAGGCCACGCCGATGCCCAGTGTCGAGGCGAACACGATCGACACGAACCCGTCGAGCGCGCTCTTGACGACGAGCTCCTGCGAGCCCCGCCCCAGCCCGTCGGAGATGGCGCCGAGGATGGCGAGCGGCCCGACGCAGAACACCAGGCTGGCAGAGACGAAGCCCTCCACGAACGTCGACTCTTCGTCGCGCTTGAGGCGTCGGCGGATGGCATCGCCCACACGCTCCAACCGGTCCTCGATGCGCAGTGCCTCGCCCGCCAGTGCACCGACGGCCAGGGACACGATGGGGAACACGATGTTCTCCGTGGCCAGCGCGTTCTGCATGCCGACAGCGAGGATGGACAGGCCGAGACCGTGCAGCACGGTTGTGCGCATGCGCTCGGGCACGCGGCGGCCCGCGACAAGGCCGACGAACGTGCCCGCCACAATGGCGGCCATGTTGACGACGGTGCCGAGGCCGCGCATGACGAGCGACGGTACCGGCCCGCGCCGCCCCTCCGAGAAGTTGCGTAGGAACCGCGCCGTTTTCCGGCGCGTTTCCTTCGCAACGTCGGGCTGATGGCCTTGGCCAAGGTGGTGACGGCGCCGGACGGCACCCGCTGGCGGGTGGGCCGCCGATGGCTGCCATGGCAGTTCCGGCGCCGCTCGCTCGATCTGGCCGACTGGCCGTGGTTGATGGACAGCCCCGTCGCCATGGCCGACGACGTGATCGGGTGCCTGGCGGGCGGGTTCCTCGCTCTGCTGGCGACCGTGCTCTTCTTCGTCGTGATCCTGCCGGTGGTCGTCGCCGCAGTGGAGGCTGCGTTGCTGGTCGTCGCCGTGGTGCTCGGCGTGGCCGCCCGGTTCGTCTTCCGGCGGCCGTGGATCGTGCAGGCGAGCCGGGTCGGCCACCCCGGCCGGGTGGCGTGGAAGGTGGTGGGATGGCGACGCAGCGGCGAGGTGGTCGACGTGATCGCCCGGCGCCTGCAATTGGGCCAACGCGACCTCGACATCGACCTGCCCGGCGTGAAGAGGGCCTAGCCGATGGCCAAGACGGTGCGGGCGCCCGACGGGGCACGGTGGCGCGTCGGCCGCCGCTGGCTGCCGTGGCGGTTTCGATGGCGGTCGGGCCGGGCCGAGGAGGCCCTTCACCTCGACGGAGGCGCCGAGGGGTGCCTCGACGCGGGCCTCGACGACCTCTTCGTCGGGATCTTCGTCGTCGCCTTCATCGGCTTGTTCTTCATCTTCGTCATGCCGGTGCTCATCGCCCTCATCGAGCTGACGTTGCTCGTGCTGCTCGTCGTCTCCGGCGTGGTGGTGCGCATCGCACTGCGCCGGCCCTGGTTGATCGACGCCACGCGGCTCGATGCCTACGGCACATACACACTGAAGGCGGTCGGCTGGCGCCGCAGTGGGCAAATGGTGGAAGCGGCCGCTCGCCGGCTCAGCCAGGGGCGCCCACCGATCGACGCATGACGATGCGGCTGGTGGGCTTAGCCTGGTGGGACGGCTCGAACCCACGGTCAGGGGCTCGATATTCGGCATGCGGATGATCGTGCCTCGTGCGATGCTCCGGCCATGGGGGATTCAGCGTTCGCCCGCCAGCTCGCCTTCGACGGGGGCCGCGTCGAGGTCGACGCCATGTGGAACTGCCCGATCGTGCCCCACGGCGGGCTCGTCACGGCGATCGCCGCCAAGGCCATGGCCGACGAGTTGGCCGACCCCGACCAACGACTGCGCAGCATCACCTCGGTCTTCGCCGGCGCGGTGCAGCCCGGCCCCGTCGACGTCGAGGTGACGGTGGTGCGCCGGGGGCGGTCGATCTCTCAGCTCTCGGCCACGTTGCGCAACCCGGGCTCCGACGCCGGCCTCACAGCCCTTGCCGTGTTCGGCGCGCACCGGCCGGGCTTCGAGTTCACCGACCTCGTGGCGCCCGACGCGCCCCCGCCCGACGAGTGCATGCGCTTCCGCGATGCCCCGGACGGGCCGTACCACTTCAACTTCTGGGACCACGTCGACGGGCGCCTGGCCGTGGGCCACGCCCGCAACACCGACTTTCCGCCGTCCGACAGCTCCGAACGGGTCTACTGGTACCGCTTCGACGAGCCCCCGTTCCTCGACGACGGCAACCTCGACCCCCTCGCCCTCGTGACCTTGGCCGACACCATGCCGGGCGCCGTCGCCCAGCGGGTGGGGTCCGACACGCCGGTGTGGCTGCCGCCTTCGGCCGACCTCACCGTGCACGTCTTCGCCGACACCACCAGCGACTGGGTGCTCACCCGCAACCACTGCCGTTGGGCGGGCGACGGCTACGCCTCGCTCGACATGGAGCTGTGGAGCCCCGACGGCCGCCTGTTGGCCTACGGCACGCAGGTGGCGTTCTTCGTCTTCCCCGACGGCCCGCCCTCGGTGTAAGCAACCGTTCCCGAGCACCGCGGCGATCGTCGGCTTATCATCGCAGGGGTCCTGAGCTGGGGGTGCGGCATGGGTATGCGTTTGCGGTTGCTGTTGGTGATCGTCGTGGCGTCGCTGGGCATGGCGGTCCCGCCTGCCGAGGCCGTGTCGGGGGGCACAATTGTCCTGTCCGGCCTCCACCACTTTCAGTGGCCGATCAACGCCGTCGGACCGCCGGTCTTGCCGACAACGCCGTTCGTGTACCAGGGCATGTGCGCGGAGGTGGTCGTCCATGCCTCCGGGTCCAAGCCGCCGACGGCCGTAGGCAACTGCACAGTGCAGTACGAGGGCCTGTACACGGGGCACTGCTTCGCAGGCTGGGGCATCGGTTACGGCGTCTACGTCGACTCGTTCGGCCAGCCGCACCCGATCGAGGTCACCTTTGTGGTGACAGGGCCGGTGTGGCGTTTCGCGTGGTCGGTCGACAAGCCCAGCACGGGTGAGACAGGGCACGCCACAGGCAACGGCGAGTGGCTGCCGGACCCGGTGGCGTGTGCGACGAGCGGCACGCAGACGGCGCGGGCGGCGGCGCACGTCACAGTGGCCCTGTACTGAACCGACGGTCCGTCTGGCATCCGCGCGGCCCGCAGTAGACTTGTCTTTTCGGGCGGCACGGAGAGGGAACAAACGAGTGGCTGAAGTCGAGATCGGCATCGGCAAGTCGGGGCGACAGGCGTACGGGTTCGACGACATCGCCATCGTCCCCAGTCGGAGGACGAGGGACCCCGAAGACGTCGACGTCTCCTGGGAGATCGACGCCTTCAAGTTCGACCTGCCGTTGATGGCCGCGGCCATGGACGGCGTGGTCAGCCCGTCCACCGCCATCGAGATCGGGCGCCTGGGGGGCGTCGGGGTGCTGAACCTCGAAGGCCTGTGGACCCGCTACGAGGACCCCGAGCCGCTGTTCGAGGAGATCAGCCAACTCGACAACGACAAGGCCACGGCCCGCATGCAGCAGATCTACGCGGAGCCCATCAAGCCCGAGCTGGTGACCCAGCGCATCCGCGAGGTCAAGGACGCAGGCGTCACCTCGTGCGCCTCGCTTACCCCGCAGCGGGTGGAGCTGTTCGCCAAGGCCATCCTGGAGGCCGAGCTCGACCTGTTCGTGATCCAGGGCACGGTCGTGTCCGCCGAGCACGTGAGCAAGACCGTCGAGCCGCTCAACCTCAAGAAGTTCATCCGTGAGTTCGAGATCCCGGTGATCGTGGGCGGCTGCGCCTCGTACCAGGCGGCCCTCCACCTCATGCGCACCGGCGCCGTCGGCGTGCTGGTGGGGGTCGGCCCCGGCAACGCCTGCACCACCCGCGGCGTGCTCGGCGTGGGCGTGCCCCAGGCCACCGCCATCGCCGATGCCGCGGGCGCCCGCATGCGCCACCTCGACGAGACCGGCGTGTACGTGCAGGTCATCGCCGACGGCGGCATGAGCCGCGGCGGCGACATCGCCAAGGCCATCGCCTGCGGCGCCGACGCCGTGATGATCGGCTCGCCGCTGACCTCGGCCCACGAGGCGCCCGGCCGCGGCTACCACTGGGGCATGGCCACCTTCCACCCCACGCTGCCTCGCGGCGCCCGGGTGCGCACCGAGATCCGGGGCTCCCTCAAGGAGATCATCATCGGGCCGGCCCATGAGAACGACGGCCGCCTCAACCTCTTCGGCGCCCTCAAGACGTCGATGGCCACGTGCGGCTACGAGACGGTCAAGGAGTTCCAGAAGGCGGAGGTCATGATCGCCCCCGCGCTGCAGACCGAGGGCAAGGCGCTCCAGCGGTCGCAGATGGTCGGCATGGGGCATTGAGCCCCGCCGACCAAGCCCCGTTCGACACCGTCCTCGTCGTCGACTTCGGCGCGCAGTACGCACAGCTCATCGCCCGGCGGGTGCGCGAGGCCCACGTCTACAGCGAGATCGTCCCCCACGACATGCCCGTGGCGGAGATGCTGGCCAAGGACCCCAAGGCCATCATCTTCAGCGGTGGCCCCAAGTCGGTCCACGTGGAGGGCGCGCCCACCATCGACCCTGCGGTCTACGACGGCGGGGCCGCGGTGTTGGGCATCTGTTACGGCGCCCAGTTGCTGGCCCAGCAGTTGGGCGGCGAGGTGGCCCGCACCGGTCGCGGCGAGTACGGCCGCACGCCGTTGTCGGTGCTCGGCGCCGAGTCGCGCTTGTTCAACGACCTGCCGCTGGAGCAGGACGTGTGGATGAGCCACTTCGACTCGATCGTCGCCGCCCCCGAGGGCTTCCGGGTCACCGCCTCCACCCCCGAGGCTCCGGTCGCCGCGCTGGAGGACCCCGTCCGGCGCATCTACGGCGTGCAGTTCCACCCTGAGGTGGGCCACACGGCGCGAGGCCAAGAGGTGCTCAAGCACTTCCTCTACGACGTGGCGGGCTGCCGGCCGACGTGGACGATGACCTCGGTCATCGAGCAGTCGGTGGCCGCCATCCGCGCCCAGGTGGGCGACGAGAAGGTCATCTGCGGGCTGTCGGGCGGGGTCGACTCGGCCGTCGCCGCAGCCATCGTGCACAAGGCCATCGGCGACCAGCTCACGTGCGTCTACGTCGACACCGGCCTCATGCGGGCGGGGGAGTCGGAGCAGGTGGAGGAGACCTTCCGCCGCCAGTTTCACGTCGACCTCGTGCACGTGAAGGCGGCCGACCGCTTCCTCGAAGCGCTCGACGACATCCAGGACCCGGAACGCAAGCGCAAGATCATCGGCGAGACGTTCATCCGGGTGTTCGAGGAAGTGGCCCGCGACCACTCCGACGCCCGCTTCCTGGTGCAGGGCACCCTGTACCCCGACATCATCGAGTCGGGCACCAAGGACGCGGCCAAGATCAAGTCGCACCACAACGTGGGCGGCCTGCCCGACGACATGGACTTCGAGCTCGTCGAGCCCCTGCGCAACCTGTTCAAGGACGAGGTGCGCACGGTGGGCGAGGAGCTGGGCCTGCCCGAGGAGATCGTGTGGCGCCAGCCGTTCCCCGGCCCCGGCTTGGCCGTACGCATCGTGGGCACGGTCACCCCCGAGCGGGTGGCCATCCTGCAGGCGGCCGACGCCATCGTGACCGAGGAGATCAAGCGGGCCGGGCTGTACCGGGAGCTGTGGCAGAGCTTCGCCGTGCTGCCCGCGGTGCGCACCGTCGGCGTGATGGGCGACGAACGCACCTACGCCTACCCCATCGTGATCCGGGCGGTTACGTCCGACGACGCCATGACCGCCGACTGGGCCCGGCTGCCCTACGACGTGCTCGAGCGGCTCAGCAGCCGGATCATCAACGAGGTGCCCGGCGTGAACCGAGTGGCGCTCGACATCACGTCGAAGCCCCCCGGCACCATCGAGTGGGAGTAACGCCAGAACGGTTGGTCGACCGCAGGCCGGCGCTGACGGCGGCCGACTTGGTGGCCCGGTTCCACCCACCCAAGCGCTTCGCCGGCGTGCGCTTCGAGACCTACGTGCCCAACCCGGCCCACCCGTCGCAGGCCGCGGCCAGGGCCGAGTTGGAACGGTTCGCTGCCCCGCCCGAGCCGACCAAGCGTTGGTTCCGCAAGCAGCCCGACCAGGGCAAGCCGGGGCGCTACCTCGACGGCGGGTTCGGCGTGGGCAAGACCCACCTGCTGGCCTCGTTGTGGCACGTCTCGCCCGGGCCCAAGGCGTACCTCACCTTCGGCGAACTGACGTCGGTCATCGGCTTTCTGGGCATGGACAAGGCCGTGGAGACCTTTGCCGGTCACAAGCTGCTGTGCATCGACGAGTTCGAGCTCGACGACGTGGCCAACACGTTGATGACCGTCACCTTCCTGCGCTCGGTCGTGCCCACCGGCACCCGGGTGGCGACCACCTCGAACTCGCTGCCCGACCGGCTGGGCGAGGGCCGCTTCCACGCCGCCGACTTCGCCCGGGAGATCGCGGCCATCGCCTCGTGGTTCGACGTCCTGCGCATCGACGGCCCCGACTACCGGGCTTCGGCCCGCACCGAAGCCGAGCCTCTCGACGACGCCGACCTCGACCGCCTCGACGTCGACGGCGCCGTCAGTGAGGACGACTTCGACTCGTTGCTTGGCCACCTGCGCCAGGTCCACCCCGTGCAGTTCGGCGCCCTGCTCGACGGCCTCGACGCCGTGGTCATCCGGGGCCTGCACCCCATCGCCAACCAGGGCGACGCCCTCCTGTTCGTGGCCTTGGTCGACGAGCTTTACGACGCCGAGATCACCGTGGCGGCGTCGGGCTGCGCCGTACACGACCTGTTCCCCCCGTCGTACCGCAACGGCGGGTACCGCAAGAAGTACGGCCGCTGCGAGAGCCGCCTCGCCGCCCTGCTGGCCGACGCCGCCGCCCGGGTGGCATGACCTCGACGTTCCGCTGCTCCGCCGCCGCCCGGGAGGATGGGCTCGACCTCGTCGGCACCGCGGGCTCCTACACCGACTTCCTCCTGGTCGAGCACCCGTTGCCGTGGCCCCGCGATGCCAAGGAGGTCGTCAAGGTGCGGGCGCCCAAGGGCCGTGACGTCCGGCTGCAACTGGTGGTCGCACCCGACGGCGACATGGCGCCCCTGCGCCGGGTCGTCCATTGGTCGCGCGTCCCGGCACAGCCCTTCGGCGGCTTCCGGCGCAGCGAAGTGGCCGTCGACCCCGACGACGTGCGGGCGGCGTGCGACGAGTTGCTGGCGGGCACCGTTCCTCCGGCAGCGGTCCCGGTGCGCGACGTGCTCGTCTGCACCCACGGCAACCGCGACCGGTGCTGCGGCCGCCTTGGCATACTCCTCCTCGACGCGCTGGGCGACGTGCCCCCCGACGTGCGGCTGTGGCGCACCAGCCACACCGGCGGCCACCGCTTCGCACCGACGGGCGTGACCTTCCCCGACGGCGTGTTCTGGGGCTACCTCGACGACGGCGGCCTCGACCGCGTGCTCCGTCGGGAGGGCGACGTGAGCCGCAACTTCCGGGGCTGCAGTGGCCTCGACTCGCCCGCCGCCCAAGCCGTCGACCGGGAGGCATTCGCTCGCTTCGGGTGGGACTGGCTGGGCACGCCCCGCACCGCGGTCACGACAGGCGACCACGTGGAACTGCGCAGCGAGGCCCGCATCATCTGGGCCTCGACGGAGGTGGCCCGCCGGGTACCGGTCCTCGACTGCGGCGTGGAGCCGACCGGGGACGAGAAACGCCAGCCAGAGCTTCGCGTGTCCCGCTTCGTTGTCTCATCCCCCCGGTAGCCTGGGGCATCCATGCTTGACGCCCCCGCAGACGACCTTCTCGACGGCCTGAACCCGGTCCAGCGCGAGGCCGTCCTCCACGAAAGCGGCCCCCTGCTCATCGTGGCCGGGGCCGGCTCGGGCAAGACCCGAGTCCTCACCCACCGCATCGCGCACCTCGTGCGCGAAGGCGTGTCGCCCTTCGAGATCCTGGCCATCACCTTCACCAACAAGGCGGCCGACGAGATGAAGCAGCGGGTGGCCCGCCTCGTCGGCCCCGTCGCCCAGAAGATGTGGGTGGCCACCTTCCACTCCGCCTGCGTGCGCATCCTGCGGCGCGACGCCAAGCTGCTCGGCTACCCGTCCAGCTTCACCATCTACGACCAGGCCGACGCCGTCCGCCTGGTGTCGTACGTGCTGCGCGACCTCAACCTCGACGCCAAGAAGATGCCGCCGCGCACCGTGCAGAACACCATCAGCACGGCCAAGAACGAGCTCATCGATTTCGAGACGTTCCGCACCAACGCCCGCACCGTGTTCGACCGCCGCATCGCCGACGTCTACGCCGAGTACCAGCGCCGGCTGTTGGCCGCGGGCGCCATGGACTTCGACGACCTGCTCATGGTCACCGTCAACCTGCTCCAGGCCCGGCCCGAGGTGCTGGCCCACTACCAGGAGCGGTTCAAGCACCTCATGGTCGACGAGTACCAGGACACCAACCGGGCCCAGAACGAGCTCGTCCTCCTGCTGGGCAAGGCCCATCGCAACGTGTGCGTGGTGGGCGACTCCGACCAGAGCGTGTACCGCTTTCGAGGCGCCGACATCCGCAACATCTTGGAGTTCGAGGACGCCTACCCCGACGCCAGGACCATCGTCTTGGAGCAGAACTACCGCTCCACCCAGACCATCCTCGACGCCGCCAATGCGGTCATCGCCAACAACGCCATGCGCAAGCCCAAGGCGCTGTGGACCGAGCAGGTGGCGGGCGAGCTCATCACCCGCTACCACGCCGAGGACGAGCACGACGAAGCGGCGTGGGTGGTGCACGAGATGGCCCGCCTGCACGACTCCGGCCGCCTGCGCTGGGGCGACATGGCGATCTTCTACCGCACCAACGCCATGAGCCGGGTCTTCGAGGAACAGCTCGTGCGCATCGGCGTGCCCTACAAGGTGGTGGGCGGCACCAAGTTCTACGACCGGCGCGAGGTCAAGGACGTGCTCGCCTACCTGCGGGCCATCGCCAACCCGGCCGATGAGGTGTCGCTCAAACGGATCGTCAACGTGCCCAAGCGCGGCGTGGGCGACACCAGCATCGGCCGCCTCGATGCGTGGGCGGCGAGCCACGGCGTGCCCTTCGCCACCGCCATGGCCAGCGCCGAGCAGGCAGGCGTGACGGGCAAGGCGCTGGGCGGCATCAAGGACCTGCTCGGCCTGCTCGACGAGTTGCGCACCGGCGAGCGGCAAGGGCCTGCCGACCTGCTGGAAGCGGTACTGAGCCGCACCGGCTACGCCGCCGAGCTGGAGGCCGAGCGCACGGTCGAAGCGGCGGGCCGGCTGGAGAACCTGGCCGAGGTCGTGGGCCACGCCCGGGAGTACGAGGAGCTCGACCAGTTCCTCGAAGCGGTCAGCCTGGTGGCCGACTCCGACGAGATCGACGACGACGAGTCGAAGGCCGTGCTCATGACCCTGCACACGGCCAAGGGGTTGGAGTACCCGGTGGTGTTCATGGTCGGCCTGGAGGACGGCATCTTTCCCCACCTGCGGTCGCTGGGGGAGCCCGACGAGCTGGAGGAGGAGCGCCGCCTCTGTTACGTGGGCATCACCCGGGCACGCGAGCGGCTGTACCTCACCCATGCGTGGTGCCGCACCCTGTGGGGGTCGACGCAGTACAACCCGCCCAGCCGGTTCCTCAAGGAGATCCCCGAAGACCTCACCGGGGTGGCCGAAGGCGGCCGCTCGCGCCTGCGGTCGAGCGACCCCGGCCAGCACCGCCGTGACGTGGTCGACGCGGCTATCCGGGGGCGCAGCGCCTCGCCCGTTCGCACCACCGGAGCCGAGGACATCGGACTGCGGGCGGGCGACGACGTGGTGCACAGCAAGTGGGGCGAGGGCGTGATCTTGGAGGTCGTCGGCAGCGGCGACAAGGCCGAAGCGGTGGTGCGGTTCCCGGCGGTGGGCGAGAAGCACCTGCTGCTGGCGTGGGCCCCGCTGAAGAAGGTCTGACGAGCCATGCCGCACCCGGGTGACTGGGAGATCGTCGGGCGGCTGGTGCTGGCCATGCTGCTGGGCGGGCTCATCGGCATGGAGCGGGAGCTCAACGACCACCCCGCGGGCCTGCGCACCCACATGAGCGTGGCCTTGGGCGCCGCCCTGTTCACCATCGCCGGGTCGTACGGCTTCGAGCCCTTCGTCGACGCTCGCAACAACACCAACGTCAACATCGGCGTGGAGCGGGTGGCGTCCAACATCGTCACCGGCGTGGGCTTCCTGGGCGGTGGCGCCATCCTCAAGTACGGCGCCACCGTGAAGGGGCTGACTACGGCGGCGAGCCTGTGGGTCACCGCCGCCATCGGCATGGCCGCAGGCGTGGGGGCCTACCTGTCGACGATCGTCACCACCGTGGCCCTGCTGGTGGCCCTGGTGGGCTTCCGGGCGCCGCGATCGTGGCTGGTGCGCCGCTATGCCAAGAGCCGCGAGACCGTCGTCATCCGGGTGGCGCCAGGCCACGAGTCCTCCGCGGTGGTGGCCGCCCTCAACGAGATGGAAGACATCGGCATCCGCTCCCTCAGCGTCAAAGAGCAAGAGGGCGGTTGGCTTGTCACGGCCGACGTCACCGGCAGCTCAGGCCAAGAGCTCGAGGCCCTGCTGGCGCCCCTCGCCGACCGCGAAGAGGTCGAAAGCCTCGACGTCTCCTGACGTTGCGAGGGGGTGGTCGATTATTGGCATTGTCCGCCTAAACTGTGCGAATGAACACGCGGGGTCGGGCCTACTTCGTCGCGCTGCTGCTCGTCTTTGTGCCCCTGCACATAGCGACCCCTGAGAAAGCGGTGGCGGCGCCTCTCCTGCCACCGGGTTTCACCACGGCGCCGATCGCTACCGGGCAGGGCGAGTTCAACCTCACCGACTTCACGTTCCTGCCCGGCGGGGGGATGCTGACGGCGGGCAAGAACGGCCGGGTCACCTACGTCGCACCCAACGGCGCGATCAACGTCGTCGGCCAAGTGGCGGTCGACAATGTCGGCGACCTCGGCCTGTTGGGGATCGGCATCGGCGTCGACTTCCCGCATACCGGCTATTTGTACGCCACCTACGAGTACCAGCGGATGGGGAAGACATTCTCCCGGCTTTCGCAGTTCACGGTCGACAATCCGGCTACACCGACGGCGTTGGCCAGCGAGTCAGTCATCCTCGACGGCATCGAACATTTCGAGGTCGTGCACGGCATGGGCCGTGTGATCGTCGACAGCGACGGGACGATCTGGTTCGCCATGGGCGACGCCTCGCCGTTCTCGTACAACAGCCCGGAATCGCTTCGAACCCAGGACCTCAACGAGCCTTACGGCAAGCTCTTCCACATCAACGCCAACGGCAGCGGCGTCCCCGACAACCCCTTTTACGACGCTACGAATCCCCTCAGCTGGCGAAGCCGCATCTGGGCGTCAGGACTGCGAAATCCCTTCCGCTTCTCGCTGGCGGCCGACGGCACGCCGTACATCGGTGACGTCGGAGCCAACAAGATCGAGGAGGTCAACATCGGCCGCAAGGGGGCGAACTACGGCTGGCCGTGTTACGAGGGACGTGCGCAGAAGTCCGGCTTTACCACGGCGCCGGTCTGCCAGGGGCTGTACGCGCGGAACGACGCCACCTTCTCGCTCTACGAGTACTCCCACACGATCGGACGGTCGATCACCGGCGGCATCCACGCATACGGCGACGCGTACCCCGAGCCGTATCGCAACGCGTGGTTCTTCGGCGACTACACGGCAAGCAAGATCTGGACACTGGAGACCACGGGCTCCCACGAGCTGGCGCAGGCGCCCGAGATGGCAGTCGACGCGTCGTCGGCCTTCGGTTCCGAGATCGGCGGCCCGGTGTCGTTCCGGCTGTCACCCACTGGCGAGGTCCACTACGCCGACATCTACACCGGCAACGTCGTCGCCCTGCGCTACGCCACGGGCAATCGCGCTCCCGTTGCCAAGGCGTCGGCGCAGACGACGTACGGAAACACCACCGTGTCGTTCTCCGGTGGCGAGTCGTACGACCCCGACGGAGACGTCCTCACCTACGACTGGGACTTCGGCGACGGCTCTGCGCACTCGTCGCAAGCCAACCCCGTCCACACATACCCAACGGCCCAGACGTACACCGCCACGCTCGTGGTGACCGACCCGCACGGCGCGCGCACGACGGCCACCGTGCTCGCTCCCATCGACAACCACCCCCCGTCGCTGACCGTCGTCGGGCCCCCGGAGGGCCATCGCTTCGCCGTCGACGAGCCGCTCGCCTTCGCCGCCACTGCCAGTGATGCAGAGGACAGCGACATCAATGCGACTGATGTCGCGTGGCGAGTCGACCTCATTCACTGCACGGGCGTCGACGAATGCCATACGCATCCGGGACGGACGTCAACGGGTCCAGAGTTCCAACTCGTGTACCCCGATCACGGTGGCGACACCCACCTTGTCGTACGCGCGGCGGTGCGCGACACGGTGGGCCACGTCACGACATGGTCGTATGCCGCTCTGCCGCAACTCCACGAATTGACGGTCACGTCTTCGATCAACGGGCCCGTCACCGTCAACGGAACAGAGCTCCCGACGGGCGGGACGGTGACCGTCGTCGCCAATTCGCGGAACGTCGTCGTGGCCCCGGGCGCAATCGCGCAGTACGCCTTCGACGTCTGGAGCGACGCAAGCACCGACCGGCAGCGAATGTTCACGATGCCTCCTGCGAACTCGTCCCTCCATGCGACGTACCGCACCGTGGGCCTTGACGCCACGGCTGATTCGACGGGCACAGACGGCCGCATCAACCTGACCGTCTCACCCCGCGGTCGTCCAGGCGACCAGTTCCACAGTCCGTGGAGCGGTGACTGTCGCATGAACCCGCCGGTCAACGACGACGGTGACGGCGTGTTGTCGTTCGGCGAGACGTGGACAATCCCGTGCACGGTCGTGGCGGGCACGTATCCCGGTCCGTTTGTCGCCGATGTCGTGATGGTCGGCCCGCAGGACTCGGAGCCGTCGACCAAGTCGGAGGCCCTGTGGTTGAACCCCGGCTACCGGATGGTCGCCTCCGACGGCGGCATCTTCTCGTTCGGCAACGCGCCGTTCTTCGGCTCGACGGGTGGCTGGGCCTTGAACGCGCCCGTGGTCGGCATGGCGACGGCTACGTCCGGCTACTGGATGGTGGCCGCCGACGGCGGCATCTTTGCCTTCAACGCGCCGTTCTTCGGGTCGATGGGAGGCCGGCCTCTGAACAAGCCGATTGTCGGCATGGCACCGACGCCCTCGGGGAACGGGTACTGGCTGGTGGCCTCCGACGGCGGCATCTTCACCTTCGGTGACGCGCCGTTCCTCGGCTCCACCGGCGGACAGCGGCTCAACCAGCCCATCGTCGGGATGTCGCCCACCCCGACGGGCAACGGGTATTGGCTGGTGGCCTCCGACGGCGGCGTCTTCACCTTCGGAGACGCCGAATTCCTCGGCTCAACCGGTGGCCAGCGGCTCAACAAGCCGATCCTCGGCATGGCACCGACGCCGTGGGGCAACGGGTACTGGCTGGTGGCCTCGGACGGCGGCATCTTCGCCTTCGGTGCCGCTGCGTTCCTCGGCTCCACCGGTGGCCAGGCCTTGAACCAGCCGGTCGTCGGCATGGCGCCCACGCCGTCCGGCAAGGGCTACCGGCTGGTCGCCTCCGACGGCGGGATCTTCACCTTCGGAGATGCCGGGTTCCTCGGCTCGATGGGTGGGACGCCGTTGAACCGGGCCGTGCTCGGGGTGGCGGGGACGCTGGCGCCGTAGCCAGGTCAGCGGGCGGCGCGGGCGGGCCCACCGACGTGGCTCGGCGCCGCTGCGGCGGGCGCAGGCGACCACGCCTCCAACTGCTCGACCACCGACGCAGCCATGCGGCCCGACAACAGGATCGACAGGTGGCCGTGGTCCTTGATGAGCACGTTCTCGGCGTCCTCGAGCACGGCCGACCGACTGGGCTGCACCAACAGGTCGATGTTGGAGTAGTAGGAGACCCAGCGCACCGACGTCGAGCGAGCCCCTCGTTGCAGCCGCTCGATGACCGGTGACCCAGGCAACAACTGCTTGGCCGTCTCGCCCAAGGGCCTCACGAGCATTGCGGCCACCGTCCCGTGATGGGGGCTGGCCACGGTCACGGCGGTGGCCACGGTGGCATCCCCACCCAGCTCCTGCACGTACCACCTGAGCACGAGCCCACCGAGGCTGTGGCCGATGACGTGCACTCGCTCGGCGCCCGTCACCGAACGAACCAGGTCGACGTGGGCCTTCAACTGCTCGGCGATCTCGGGCACGCCGTGGCGCAGCGGGTTGTAGTTGAGCGAGGTGATCCGCGAAAACCCGGCCGTGCGCAGCGCCCGCTCGACCACGAACCAGCCGGAGCGGTTGTGGCCGTAGCCGTGCACGAGCACGACCGGAGTGTCGTGGCAGACGTCGCCGGTGGCGTCCCCGCAGCGGATGGCGGCGTCGAGCAGGCCCGCGGGGTAATGAGCGACGGCCCGGGCGATGTCGATCGCCTCACGAGCGTGGCCCAGGTAGGTACCCGGGCGGCACAATGCCTTTCCGACTGCTC
This sequence comes from Acidimicrobiales bacterium, assembly GCA_035536915.1. NCBI lineage: Bacteria > Bacillati > Actinomycetota > Acidimicrobiia > Acidimicrobiales > Acidimicrobiales bacterium. The sequence goes on along the minus strand of DATLNE010000001.1, from coordinate 79,407 downwards.
CCACAGATGCAGTATCGAATGACAACACTGACATCTGTATTGCCCAAGGGGGCCATTTTCAAAATCACCCGGGCAGGCTAGCCACCTCGTAGGTCGATGACGACCCGCCCGTTTTCGACCGGCGCCGGGTATGTGGTGAGGCCGGTCCCGTCGGCGGGGTAGGTGCGTTTGGTGCACGGCGCCTCGAACACGTCGCGCTTCACGTCCCACAAGACGGCGCACCCGTCGGGCGCCTGGGCCAGGATGAGCACCCACCCTCGCTGCGGGTCGTCGCCGGTGTGCTGGAGGTACACGTGCCGCTCGCCGCGCGGGTCCTGGTAGGCCCGCGGCCCCGTCTCGGCAATGCGCTTGGCCATGACCTCGGCATTGGCTGTGACCACGTCGGAACCGAGGTTGGCGTCACCGGGGTTTTGCGAGGCGTAGTTCACCACCATGAACAGCAGCACGCCGGCGAAGGCGACCGCGGTCAACGACAGCACCACGACTGTGCGGGGCGCGAGCTTCTGGCGCGGGCTCATTGCACCCACCGCTGCGTTGCTGCGTCGAGCCGTCGGTGGCGGTCGCCCGGCCGCGCTTCGCCGACCGCCCGCCGAACTGCGGCACGCACCTGGTCGACCGTCTCGGGCACCACCTCGTCCACGATGCCCAAGTCGAGCAGATCGCGTGAGGCCAGCCGCAAGTGCTCGGCCACGGTGGGCGCTTTGGTGGCGTCGCGTTCGAGGATGGCGGCGGCGCCCTCGGGCGCGATGACGGAGAAGATGCCGTGCTCCAGCACGAGCAACCGGTCGGCGTGGCCGACGGCCAGCGCACCACCGCTGCCGCCTTCGCCGACACACACGGCCACCGTCGTCGTCGGGCAGGCGTCGAAGGCCACCATGGTGCGGGCGATCTCACCGGCGATGCCGTCGGCCTCCGACTCGGCCCCGGGCGCAGCCCCGGGCGTGTCGATCAGCGACAGCAGCGGGAGCCCGAGCCGGCCTGCCAACGCCCCCGCCCGCTGCGCCAGCCGGAAGCCGGCGGGGGTGGGGCGACCGTCGGCTGCGTACCGGTCGAGGGCAACCACCACGACCCGGTCGCCGTCGAGGCGGGCCAGCCCGGCGCGCACGGTGGGATCGGTACCGTGCAAGTCGATCCACGAGTCGGTGAGCAGCGCCGCCCAGTCGAAGCCGCTGGGTCGGCCCGGGGCGCGGGAACGGCCGACCTCGTCCCATGCGGAGGACGGTTCGACAGCGCCGGGCGCGGGCTCGAAGCGGGGCGACAAGGGCGTGGCCCGCAAGCCCAGTGCCGCCTCCACCCAGCCCGCCTGCTCGTCGTCGTCGAGCAGGGCGTCGGCGAGCCCCGCGGCGTACGCCGACTCCGCCGTGTGCGAGTCGGCGGGCAAGCGCCGCCCCAGCGTGAGCTCGACCACCCGCGGCCCGGCGAAGCCGACGGTGGCGCCCGCCACCGCGGCGCGCACGTCGACCAACGAGCCGTACGACGCGAACACGCCGCCGGTGGTGGGGGAGCGGTAGACGCCGACGCTCAGCAGGCCGGCTGCGCCGTGGGCCCGAGCGGCCGCTGCACAGCGCGGCATCTGGATGAGCGACACCATGCCCTCTTGCATGCGGGCGCCGCCCGATTGCGTCAGCACGACCACCGGCAGGCCTTCGTCGGCCGCCCGCCGATAGGCCCGCACCACCCGTTCCCCGTGCACCGCGCCCATCGAGCCGCCCAGCACCTCGAAGCGCGATTCGATCAGTGCGTAGTGCTCGGTGCGCCCCGTCAGCACCGACTCGCGGTCGGGCGCGCCGCCGTAGCCGGGGAAGCCGAGTGGGTCGCCGCCGCGCAGGCCGGCGTCCCACTCCGTCTGGAGGCGGTGAAGGGGCACCTGCCTACTATTGCGCCCCGTGACACATCCCTACCGGGTCGTCGTGGCCAAGCCCGGTCTCGACGGCCACGATCGCGGCGCCAAAGTGATCGCCCGAGCCCTGCGTGACGCCGGGTTCGAGGTCATCTACACCGGGCTCCACCAGACGCCCGAGCAGGTGGTCGAGACCGCCATCCAGGAGGACGCCGACGCCGTGGGGCTGTCGCTCCTCTCCGGTGCCCACCTCACGCTGGTGCCCCGGGTCGTCGACCTGCTGCGGGAGCGCGGCGCCGACGACGTCATCGTCATGTGCGGCGGCATCATCCCCGAGGACGACATCGCCACGTTGAAGGAGGCGGGCGTGGCCGAGGTCTTCACCCCGGGCACGCCGCTGCCTCGCATTGCCGAGTGGTTGCAATCTGCGCTCACGGCGCGGGAAGGAAGCTAAGTGGACCTGTTCGAGTACCAGGGCAAGCAGTACTTCGCCCGTTTCGGCATCCCCGTCTCGGCGGGCGGCGTGGCCGACACCGTCGATGACGCCGTTACCCAAGCGGAAGCGGCCGGCTACCCCGTGGTGGTGAAGGCGCAGGTGCAGGTGGGCGGCCGAGGCAAGGCGGGCGGCATCAAGCTGGCCAACGACGCCGAGGAAGTGCGCACGCACGCCTCCAACATCTTGGGCATGGACATCAAGGGCCATGTGGTGAAGCGGCTTTGGATCGAGCACGCCTCCGACATCGCCAAGGAGTACTACGCGTCGTTCACCTTGGACCGGGCCGCCAAGCTGCACCTCGGCATGCTGTCGGCCGAGGGCGGCGTGGAGATCGAGCAGGTGGCCGAGGAGAACCCCGAAGCCATCGCCAAGATCCACATCGACCCGGTCGACGGGCTCACCCCCGAGAAGGCGGCCGAGTGGGTCGACGCCGCCAACCTCGACCCCGAGGCCCGCGACGGCGCCATCGAGATCTTGCAGAAGCTGTACCGCTGCTACGTCGAGGGCGACACCGACCTGGCCGAGATCAACCCGCTGATCCTCACGCCCGAGGGCAAGGTCCACGCCCTCGACGCCAAGGTGACCCTCGACGACAACGCCGCCTTCCGGCACCCCGAGTGGGACGAGTTCCGCGGGTTGCAAGTGCTCGACGCCCGCGAGGAGCTGGCCGCCGAGAAGGGGCTGCAGTACGTCGGCCTCGACGGCGAGGTCGGCATCATCGCCAACGGCGCGGGCCTGGCCATGTCGACGTGCGACGTGGTGAACCAGGTGGGCGGCACGCCCGCCAACTTCCTCGACATCGGCGGCGGCGCCTCGGCCGAGGTCATGGCCAACGCGCTCGAGGTCATCAACTCCGACGAGAAGGTCAAGGCCATCTTCATCAACATCTTCGGCGGCATCACCCGCGGCGAAGAGGTGGCCAACGGCATCGTGCAGGCCCTGGAGCGGGTCGACATCAAGGCGCCCATCGTCATCCGCCTCGACGGCACCAATGCCGAGCAGGGCCGGGAGATCCTGCAACCCCATCTGTCCGATCGGCTGCGTTCGAAGCCGACCATGCTGGAAGCGGCTCGTGAAGCCGTCACGCTGTCTGGAGGCACCCTTCGATGAGCATCTTCGTGGACGAGACGACCAAGGTGCTCGTGCAGGGCCTGACCGGCAGCCAGGGCAAGTTCCACGGCCTGCGCAACAAGGCGTACGGCACCCAGGTGGTGGCGGGCGTGACCCCGGGCAAGGGCGGCCAGGACGTCGAGGGCATCCCCGTGTTCGACTCGGTGCAGGAGGCGGTCGACGCCACCGGCGCCAACGCCTCGTTCGTCGCGGTGCCGCCCAAGGCGGCGCCCGGCGCCATCATGCAGTCGGCCGAGGCAGGCGTGCCGTTCGTGGTCTGCATCACCGAGGGCATCCCCGCGCAGGACGAGGCGCTGGTGTTCAACCGGTTGCGCCGTGAGTTCCCCGGCACCCGCCTGCTCGGCCCCAACTGCCCCGGCATCATCAGCCCCGGCAAGTGCAACATCGGGATCACGCCGGGCGAGATCGCCGAGGCGGGCGGGCCGGTCGGCATCGTGTCCCGGTCGGGCACCCTGACCTATCAAGCGCTGTACGAGCTCAAGCAGAAGGGGATCGGCGTCACCACCTGCGTGGGCATTGGCGGCGACCCCGTGCCCGGCACGTCGTTCATCGACTGCCTGTCGGCCTTCGAGGCCGACCCCGAGACCAAGGCCGTGATCATGTTCGGCGAGATCGGCGGCTCGGCCGAGGAAGAGGCGGCCGAGTTCATCGCCAAGGAGATGAGCAAGCCCGTCGTGGCCTACGTGGCCGGCGTGACCGCGCCCCCCGGCAAGAAGATGGGCCACGCGGGCGCCATCATCTCCGGCTCCAAGGGCACGGCCCAGGCCAAGATGGACGCCCTCCGGGCCGCCGGCGTGAAGGTGGGCCTCAACCCCACCGAGGCCGGCGAACTGATGGCCCAAGTCGTCGCCACCCTGTAACCCCCGCTCCGAGTACATGGCGCTTCGTTCTGAAGCGCTATGTACTCGGGGTACCGTGGGCTAGCGATGTTGCGCCTTGCCGTTGCTGCCCTTTTCCTTGCCTCGACCCTGACGGCCGCCCTGGTGGCGGGCGACGAGGGCTCGGCCCCGCCCACGCTGCCGCCCGAAGCGGTGACCAGCACGGTGGTGCCCAGCACCACCACCAGCGAGCCGCTCCCGCCTCCTACCGTGACGACGGTTGTGCCCGCGCCTCCCCCTGCCCCCGTGGTGGCCAAGGTCGTCGTGTCGCCCAGCGGCGTGGTGCTTCCCGTGCTCAGCCGCAACGGTGACACCTTCCAGGTGACAACGCCGTGCGGTGCGAAGGCGACCGTGCAAGGCGGCACGCCGATCGGCGGCGCGGCCGTGGTGCTCGACGCGGGCCACGGCGGCAAGGAGCCAGGCGCCGTCGGCCCCAACGGCCTGCAGGAGAAGGGCCTCAACCTCAACGTCACCAACCACGCCAAGGCGGCGTTGGAAGCGGCGGGGTACACGGTCGTGCTCACCCGCACCGCCGACTACCGCATGACGCTGGAAGCCCGAGGCCGGGTGGCCGCCGCGCTGGCGCCCAAGGCCTTCGTGTCGATCCACCACAACGCCGAGCCCGACGGCCCTCGCCCCCAAGGGCCGGGCTCCGAGACCTACTACCAGGTGGCGTCGTCGGACTCGAAGCGGCTGTCGGGCATCCTCTACGAAGAGATCGTCAAGGCGTTGTCCGCCTATCCCGTGGCCTGGGTGGCCGACACCGACGCGGGCGCCAAGTACCGGCAGAACGACCGAGGCAACGACTACTACGGAATCCTCCGCCGCACGCAAGGCATCCCCGCGTCGCTGGTCGAGCTGGCCTTCATCTCCAACCCGCCCGAGGCCGAATTGCTCACACGGCCCGACGTGCAGAAGGTGGAAGGCGAAGCGGTGGCCCGGGGCATCATCCGCTACCTCACCACCAAGGACCCGGGCTCGGGCTACGTCACCCCCTACCCGCGCAACTCGCCGGCCAGCAACAGCACCGACGGCACCGCCCGGAACTGCGAAGACCCGGTCTTCTAGCGGACCTAGCGGACGACGACCTCGCGCCCGTCGGGCAGCCTGACGCCGACGGCGTGGACGCCGGGGTCGCCGGCCGTATAGCGCAACGGCAGGTCGTGGTCGCCCACCCAGTCGCCCAACGACGAGGGGCTGACCGAAAGCTCGATCCAGTCGAGGCGGGCGCCGCCGCCGGGCTCCCACGGCGTGTCCCACTGGATGAACACAGGCAGGGCACCGCCGAGCCCCCAACCCGCCAACCGCCACGACAACACGATCCCGTCGGGGCGGGTGCGCGTCATGGCGACGACGTCGAGCCCGAGGCGGGTGGCGTCGGCGTCGATGTCGTCGGTGCGCACCATCCAGCCCAGCAACCGGTCGGGCCCGTCGCCCAGCAGGTCGGCTACCGGCGGACCGGCCAGCACTTCCAGGTAGCTGTCCCCCAGGCCCACGAGCCGGTTCGCCGTCCCCCACTGCGGGTGGACGCCACCCTCCACCGACTCCAGCCCGAAGGCGGTGGCCAAGTGCTCGGCCGCCGTGTCGAGGTCCCTGGCCCCGTAGATGACGTGGTCGACGCGGGGCATCGACCAGGCACGGTAGCGTGCCCTCCGTGGCAGTCGGGGTTCTGGCGTCGGGCAGCGGGACGATCCTCGGAGCCATCCTCGAAGAAGGCATCCCCGTCGCCGTGGTCTTGGTCGACCGCCCGTGCCGGGCCACCGAGGTAGCCGCCGCCGCCGCCATTCCCGCCGAGCTCGTCGAGCGCCCCAGCTTCGGCCCCGACTTCGACCGGGTCGCCTACACCCACCAGGTCGTCGACGCCCTGCGCCGCCACGACGTCGACACCGTGGTCATGGCGGGTTGGGGCACCATCAACGACAAGCCGCTGTTCGACGCCTTCGAGGGCCGCGTCCTCAACACGCACCCGGCCCTGCTGCCCGCCTTCCCTGGCTGGCACGCCGTGGACGAGGCCCTCGCCTACGGCGTGAAGGTCACGGGCTGCACCGTGCACATCGCCACCCTCGAAGTCGACGCCGGGCCGATCCTGGCCCAAGAGGCCGTCCCCGTCCTGCCCGACGACACGCCTGCCACGTTGCACGAGCGCATCAAGGACGTCGAGCGCCGCCTGTACCCCAAGACGATCAAGGAGTTCATTTCCTAGTGCGTGCATTGCTGTCCGTCTACGACAAGACCGGGTTGGAGGCCTTCGCCCGCGGGCTCGTCTCGCTGGGCTTCGAACTGGTCTCGAGCGGCGGCACCTCGCGCGCCCTGGCCGAGGCGGGCATCCCGCACGTCGAGGTGGAGACGGTGACGGGTGCCCCTGAGATGTTGGGTGGCCGGGTCAAGACCCTGCACCCCAAGATCCACGGTGGCATCCTGGCCGACCGCTCCAAGCCCGAGCACCTGGCCGACCTGGAACGCCAGGGCATCGACACCATCGACCTGGTGGCCTGCAACCTCTACCCGTTCCGCTCCGACCCCTCCATCGAGATGATCGACGTGGGCGGGCCGACCATGGTGCGTGCCGCGGCCAAGAACCACGACTCCGTCGCCGTGCTCGTCGACCCGGCCGACTACCAGCCGGTGCTCGACGAGTTGCGTCGCGAGGGCGAACTGTCCGACGCCACCCGCAGGCGCCTGGCCCGGGCCGCCTTCGCCCACACGGCGGCCTACGACGCCGCCATCGTCGGGTGGTTCGACAGCAACGACGACGACGCGCTGCCGCCCACCGTCCACCTGGCTCTGGAGCGGGCGCAAGACCTGCGCTACGGCGAGAACCCCTACCAAGTGGGCGCCCGCTATCGCACGGTGGGCGAGAGCGGGTGGTGGGACGACGTGGTGCAGCACGGCGGCAAGGAGCTGTCGTACCTGAACCTCTACGACACCGAAGCCGCATGGCGGCTGGTGCACGACCTGGGCGAGCAGCCCGCCGTGACCATCATCAAGCACGCCAACCCCTGCGGCGTGGCCGTGAGCGACGACATCACCACCGCCTACAAGCTGGCGCACGAGTGCGACCCCCGCTCGGCCTTCGGCGGCATCGTGGCAATCAACCAGCGGGTGCCGCTGTCGCTGGCCGAAGCGCTGGCACCGGTGTTCACCGAGGTGGTCGTCGCTCCCGCCTACGACGACGACGCCCTGGAGTTGCTGCTGTCGAAGAAGAACATGCGGGTGCTCACGGCCCGGCCGCCCGAGCCCACCAAGCTCGACTTCCGCCAGATCGGCGGCGGCTTCCTCGTGCAGTCGCCGCACCGCTTCGAAACCACCCGCGCCGACTGGCGGGTCGTCACCAAGGCGCAGCCCACCGACGACCTGTGGCGCGACATCGAGTTGGCGTGGCGCATCGTCGGCCACGTGAAGTCGAACGCCATCGTGCTGGTGGCCAACGGCCAAGCCGTGGGCATCGGCGCGGGCCAACAGAACCGGGTGGAGTCGGGCATGATCGCCGCGACCAAGGCCGACGGACGGGCCAAGGGCGGCGTGTGCGCCAGCGACGCCTTCTACCCCTTCCGCGACGGGGTCGACGCCGCCGCCGCGGCGGGCGTGGCCGCCGTCGTGCAACCGGGCGGCTCGCTGCGCGACGACGAGACCATCGCCGCGGCCGACGAACACGGCCTCGCCATGGTCTTCACCGGCGAACGGCACTTCTTCCACTGATGGCGGCCGAACTGCTCGCAGGTGGCCCGGTGGCCGAGGCCATCCTGGCCGAGGTCAAGGACCGGGTCGCCAAGCTCGACCGACCCGTCGGTCTGGGCACCATCCTGGTCGGCGACGATCCGGCATCGGCCGGCTACGTCCGCAAGAAGCACGAGACGTGCGAAGCGGTCGGCATCTCCTCGCACCACGTCTCCGTCCCCGCCGACGCCGGGCAGGACGCCTTGCTCGACGCCGTGCGGCAGTTCAACGACGACCCGGCCGTACACGGCTACCTCATCCAGCACCCGGTGCCCAAGGGCTTCGACTTCAACGCCGCCCTCGGTGCCATGGACCCGGCCAAGGACGCCGACGGCCTGCACCCGGTCAGCCTGGGCAAGCTCGTGCTCCAAGAGGACGGGCCGGTGCCGTGCACGCCCGCAGGCATCCAGGCCATGTTCGTGCACTACGGCATCGAGGTGGCAGGCAAGGAGGTGGTGGTCGTCGGCCGCGGCCCCACGCTGGGCCGGCCGCTGTCGCTGCTGCTCACCCTGAAACAACCCGGCGCCAACGCCGCGGTGACGGTGGTGCACACCGGCGTGCCCAACCTGGCCGACTACACCCGGCGGGCCGACATCGTGGTGGCCGCCGTCGGCGTGCCCAGCTTCGTCACACCCGACATGGTGAGGCCCGGCGCTGTCGTGGTCAGCGGCGGCATCACGTGGGAGGGCAAGAAGCTGCTGCCCGACGTCGACGAGTCGGTGGGCCAGGTGGCGTCGTGGATCACGCCCCGCCTCGGCGGCGTCGGCCCCACCACGGTGGCGCTGCTGCTGCGCAACACGGTGGAGGCGGCAGAACGCCGGGGCTGACCTGGCCCGAGGTGTGCCGGCGGCGGCTGGCGCGGCACCACCTGCTGGAGCGCACCGACGACATCGTGCAAGCGGTGCGCGACATCGGCGGCGTGCAGGCGCAGCTGTCGTCGGCCGCCGAGTGGTCGATCGGCGCCCGGGTCGACGGCATCACCGCCGAGGACGTGCGGGCCGAGCTGTGGGAACGCAAACGGTTGCTGAAGATGTACACGTTGCGGGGCACGCTGCACTTGGTGCCCAGTGACGAGGCGGCCCTGTGGGCCGCGGCGACGCAGCCCCTCGACGACAGCGACGAACTGGTCGACGCCATCGATCGCGCCTTGCGAGGCCGGTGCCTGACCCGCGCCGAACTGGCCGACGCGGTGGGCGACGAGCGCCTGTTGTCGCAGTGGGGCGACTTCGTCTCGCCCGCCGCCACCCGCGGCGTGTTGTGCTTCGGGAAGCCGCAGGGCAGCAAGGTGACGTTCGTCCACCGCAAGGACTGGGGGGTGCCGTGGAAGCGCCACGCCCGGGCCACCGCGCAACGGGAGGCGGCGCGCCGCTACCTGGACGCCTACGGCCCGGCCGCGCCCAAGGACTTCGCCCGGTGGATGCACATCGATCCCGCCGAGGCCAAGGCGGCGTTCGACGGCCTGGATGGCGACGGCGACGCACCGCCGCCCAAGGGACCGACCGCGGTGCGGCTGCTGCCGCAGTACGACGCCTACATCCTCGGTGCGTTCCCCCGCGACAAGGTGGTGCCGCCCGAGGCCAAGCCCCGCATCTCCACATACGGCAAGGGGAAGTGGGAAGGGCCCGCGGCCCTGCCGTTGGTCTTGGTCGACGGTGTGGTCGCCGGCATGTGGGCGCGCAAGGGGCTGAAGGTCACCGTCGAACCTTTCGTCGACATCGACGAGCCGCTGTTGGAAGCCGAGGTCGAGCGCCTCGGTTCCTTCCTCGGTGGACAGGCGTCGCTCACGGTCGCACGCCTACCCTGAACCCATGACCCGAGTCGCCGATCTCCTCGCGCAGGGCCGCACGTTCTCCTTCGAGTTCTTCCCGCCCAAGACCGACGAGGCCGAGCGCACACTGGAAAAGGCGCTGTTGGAACTGGAGCCCCTGGGGCCGTCGTTCGTGTCGGTCACCTACGGCGCCGGCGGCTCCACGCGCGACCGCACCCACGACATCGTGGTGCGCATCAACCGTGAGACGTCGATGACGGCGATGGCGCACCTCACCTGCGCAGGCCACACCCGGGCGCAGATCACCGAGATCGTGGCGGGCTACCGCGACGACGGGGTTGAGAACATCCTGGCGTTGGCGGGCGACCCGCCCATCGTGGCCGAGGGCGAGCCCGTCCCGGCCAGTGACTTCACCTACGCCATGGAGCTCGTGGAACTGGTGCGTTCGGTCAGCCCGCAGGCCTCGGTGGGCGTGGCTGCCCACCCCGAACTGCACCCCCGTTCGGCGGGCGACCGAGCCCACGACCGAGATCACTTGGCGGCCAAGCTCGACGCCGCCGACTTCGGCGTCACCCAGTTCTTCTTCCGGTCGTCGTCGTACTTCGAGATGGTCGACGACCTCGCCGCTCGGGGCGTCACCAAGCCGGTGCTGCCGGGCATCATGCCGGTCACCAACCCCGGGCAGATCAAGCGCTTCGCCGAGATGGCGGGCGCCGAGTTCCCTGCCGACCTGGCCGCCCGCATCGAGGCGGTGGCCGACGACGCCGCCGCCGTGCGCCGGGTCGGCGTCGAGGTCGCCACCGAGCTGTGCCAAGAGCTGCTCGACGGCGGCGTTCCGGGCCTGCACTTCTACACGCTCAACCGCTCGACGGCGACGCGGGAGATCTACGCCAACTTGGGCCTGGCGGCGAGCTAAGGCAGGTACTGCTGCTCGACCTTGGCTACCCGGCCGCCTGCCACGGTCAGCCAGTACGGCGTCGGCGAGCCCGTAGCCACCAGTTGCACCAAGGCGTCGGCATCGGCAGCGACCGATCGCGCCGGGTCGAGCACGTCGAGCACCCGCACCTCGGCGCCGGGCGCCAACGGAAGCGTCCGCAGCCGGGCGTTGTGGTTGCGGATGTAGTAGTCGTCCGGCACCTCGGAGCCCTTGCCGTCGCCCACCGACGCCAGCACCGCTTCTTCGCCGGTGAGGAACTCGATGACGTCGACCGTCACCGTGCGAGCGCCCACGTCGACCGACTTCACGTAGGCGGCGTGGCGCCCGTCGGCCAAGCCCGCTATGTCGGCGTCCGGCTCGAGGTGGGGCTTGGGGACCAGCGTCGACGAGGGCGGCAGGGGCACGGCGGCCACGACGGGTTGGTCGGTGAGATCGGCGGCGGTCGTGGACGGGACTGCCGCCGGATCGTCCCTCCCGCAACCGGCCAGCGCCAGGGCCGCAAGGCCCACGGCGAAGAGCCGGGGGAGCATGAAAAAGACGGTAGCAGCGGCCGGTAGGCTCCCGCCCATGGCCGAGAAGATCACCATGGGTGCGGACGGCACCCTCACCGTTCCCGACGAGCCCGTCATCCCCTTCATCGAAGGCGACGGCACCGGCGTCGACATCTGGCCCGCCGCGCAGCTGGTGCTCGACGCCGCGGCCCGCAAGCACGGCAAGACAATCGCCTGGAAGGAAGTCCTGGCCGGCGAGAAGGCCTACAACGAGACGGGCGACTGGCTTCCCGAGGAGACGGTCTCGACCTTCCGTGAGTACCTCATCGGGATCAAAGGCCCGCTGACCACGCCGGTCGGCGGCGGCATCCGCTCGCTCAACGTCGCCCTGCGCCAGATCCTCGACCTCTACGTGTGCCTCCGCCCGGTGCGCTGGTTCCAGGGCGTCCCCTCGCCGGTGAAGACGCCCGAGAAGGTCGACATGGTGATCTTCCGGGAGAACACCGAGGACATCTACGCGGGCCTCGAAGTCGAGGCGTACAGCCCCGAGGCCAAGAAGCTCATCGACCTGCTGCGCGATGCCTTCAAGTGGGAGATCCGCCCCGACTCGGGCATCGGCATCAAGCCGGTGTCGGAGACAGGCTCCAAGCGCCTCATCCGCGCCGCCCTCAACTACGCCGTGCGCCGCGGCCGCAAGAGCGTGACGCTCGTGCACAAGGGCAACATCATGAAGTACACCGAGGGCGCCTTCCGCAACTGGGGCTACGACCTGACCCGCGACGAGTTCGGTGACGTAGCCGTCGGGTGGGACGACTGCGACGGCAAGCCCGGCGACCGCATCCTGGTCAAGGACGCCATCGCCGACATCACCTTGCAGCAGGTGCTGACCCGCCCCGACGAGTTCGACGTGATCGCCACCTTGAACCTCAACGGCGACTACCTGTCCGACGCGCTGGCTGCCCAGGTCGGCGGCATCGGCATCGCACCGGGCGGCAACATCAACTACGTCAGCGGCCACGGCATCTTCGAGGCCACCCACGGCACCGCTCCCAAGTACGCGGGCCAGGACAAGGTGAACCCCGGCTCCGTGCTGCTGTCGGGCGTGATGATGTTCGAGCACCTGGGCTGGCAGGGCGCGGCCGACGACATCGTGCGAGCGCTGGAAGCCACCATCGCCGACAAGATCGTCACCTACGACTTCGCCCGCCTGATGGAAGGCGCCACCGAGGTCAAGTGCTCGGAGTTCGCCTCGGCCATCGTCGACCGCCTCTAAAACTTACGCCCCCTCTGCGGCCGCCTTCAGTCGCTCCAGCGTGTGCTCCAAGCCGCGCTGGAGCACGGGGGCGCGCAGCGTCAGCGTCGACAACAGGCTTGTGACCGGCTTGTGGGACTCGTACGACTCGGTCACCTCGGTGCCGCCCTCGACGGCCTCGAACCGGTAGCGCCAGCGGGTGCTGCCGGTGTCGAAGGCGAACTCCTTGCCCCGGTCGGCCGCGGTGATGCGCGGCTTGGTCGACCACTTCACCGGCCCGACACGATTTGTGCCCTTGAAGCGCACGCCGACGGCGGGGCCGGTGGCGCCGTCGAGCCACTGGCACGCCGTCGTCTCCGGGCTCCACTCGCCCATGCGGGGCACGTCGGCCACCAGGTCGTAGACGGCCTCGGGCGGTGCTGCGATGCGGGTTCGGGCTTCGCCTGTCATCGAGTCGGGAGAATAGTGTTCGGCCTATGCCTGAGAAGACCCCCGTACGCGTCGCCGTCACCGGGGCTGCCGGCCAGATCGGCTACAGCCTCCTGTTCCGCATCGCCAGTGGCGCCATGCTGGGGCCCGACCAGCCCGTCATCCTCCACCTGTTGGAGATCACCCCCGCCCTCGGTGCCCTCGAAGGCGTGGCCATGGAGCTCGACGACTGCGCCTTTCCGCTGCTGCACGACATCGTGCGCACCGACGACGCCAACCAGGCGTTCGCAGGCGTGAACTACGCCCTCCTCGTGGGCTCCCGCCCCCGCAGCAAGGGCATGGAGCGGGCCGACCTGCTGGAGGCCAACGGCGCCATCTTCACCGTGCAGGGCAAGGCCCTGTCCGCCAACGCAGCCGACGACGTGCGCATCCTGGTGGTCGGCAACCCGGCCAACACCAACTGCCTCATCGCCATGAACAACGCCCCGGGCATCCCCCGCGAGCGGTTCACGGCCATGACCCGCCTCGACCACAACCGGGCCAAGGCGCAACTGGCCAAGCGGCTCGACGTGCACACAACGGCCATCACCCGCATGACGATCTGGGGCAACCACTCGGCTACCCAGTACCCCGACGTGTTCCACGCCGAGGTCGACGGCAAGAACGCGGCGGAGTTGGTCAACGACCAGAAGTGGCTGGAGTCCGACTTCATCCCCACCGTGCAGCAGCGTGGGGCGGCGATCATCGAGGCCCGGGGCGCGTCGTCGGCGGCGTCGGCGGCCAACGCGGCCATCGACCACGTGCACGACTGGGCGCTGGGCACGGCCGAGGGCGACTGGGTGTCGATGGCGGTGCCGTCCGACGGTTCCTACGGCGTGCCCGAGGGGCTCATCTCCTCGTTCCCGTGCACGACGGCGGACGGCCAGTGGTCGATCGTGCAGGGCCTCGACATCGACGAGTTCTCCCGGGCGCGCATCGACGCCACCGTGGCCGAACTCGGCGAGGAGCGCGACGCCGTGCAGCAGATGGGCCTGCTGGGCTGACCCTCGCTTCTGGCACCCGTATTGCGGCGCCTGCGCCGCAATACGGGTGCCAGAACGGCTCAGACGCCCAGCGACACCGACAGCTGCACGCCGCAACGCTGGAGGAACTCCAGCTTGCGGTTGATCGCCGTCTTCCAGGCTTCGAGGTCGGCCTCGAAGTGGGCACGGTCGCCGTCTTCGTACGCGTGCTCCAACGCGTCGAAAGCGGAGTCCTCGGCATCGAGCATCTCTCGATACCGACGGAGGAAGTGGTCGTCGATCACCTCGGCCAGGGTCACCAGGGCCTCCTTGCTGCTTCGACGGACGTTCTGCCCGAAGCGTACCGTCTTGCCCGATGCGACGTTCGATCGACGATGCCGCCGACGACCACCCTCCCGACGAGGACCGTGGGCGCACCAGTTGGATGGTCGGCTTGTCCGACGACTGCGACTCCTGCGGCGACCTGCGGGTGGTGCTGACGCTGGAGGAAATCGGCCAGGCCGGCGCGGGCGTCATCGCCCACTTGGCGCCGCAGAACGCCCGCCGCCTGCGCAACTCCCTCGCCGCCGCCCTGCGGGAGCTGGGGGAGGACCCCGGCATCTGACGCCATGGAAACCGATGCCGCCACCATCGTCGGGCTGCTGGCCGACGACGACCGGCTGCGGGTGACCGCGGCCGTGGCTCTCGGCGCCCGCTCCGTCGACGCCATCGCCGAGCAGACGGCGCTCGACCTGAAGGCCGTCCACAAGGCCCTGGAACGGCTGGTCGCTGCGGGCTTGGTGGAGGCGGGTGGCGACGGGTTCCGAGTGGCCGTCGACCGCCTTCGCGCCCTGGCGCGCACCGCCGCCGAAGGCCGCCCGCAGCCCCCCGCCCCCGAGGAGTTGGGCGCCACCCCCGAGCAGGCCGACGTGCTGCGCAACTTCCTCGACGGCACCCGCCTCACCCACCTGCCCGCCTCCCGGGCCAAGCGCGTCGTGGTGCTCGACTTCCTGGCGGGCCGCTTCGACCCGGGCCGCATCTACCCCGAAGGCGAGGTCAACGTCGAGTTGGGCAAGTGGCACCGCGACTACGCCGCCCTGCGCCGGGCGCTGGTCGACGAAGGGTTCCTGGAGCGCCGCGACGGCTTCTACTGGCGGGCAGGCGGGACCGTCGACGTCGACTGACTGAGCTGAGTGCAACCTCATCCGGGGGTGCGGCGTCATGGGGGTGTGATCGACATCGAGGAGCGCGAAGCCACCGACGAGGTGTACCGGCGGCTGCGTCCTGCCCTGCTGCGCCTGGCCAACCTGCTGACGGGGTCGGAGACGGCGGCCGAGGACGTGGTGCAGGACGCCTTCGTCGGCTACCAGCGCAACGCAGGCCACGTGACCAACCCTGACGGCTACCTGCGGGTCTCCGTCGTCAACCTGTCGCGCACCACACACCGGCGGCTGTCACGGGAACGGGGCCGGCGCACCAGCGTCGTCACCGTCACCCACAACCCGGAGTTCGACGAGACGTGGACGGCGCTGCGGCGCCTGCCGTACCGCCAACGGGCGGCCCTCGTCCTGCGTTTCTACGAGGACATGTCGGAAGCCGACATCGCCTCCGCCCTCGACTGCCGTCCCGGCACGGTGAAGTCACTCATCCACCGAGGCTTGGCCCATCTGAAGGAGACAATGCGATGAACGACGTCGAGACCCGCCTGCGGGCCACCCTCCATGCCGTCGCCGAGGCGACGGGGACCGAGCAGATCTCCGCCTACGTCGAGGCGCCGGCGCCGCGGTCGCACCGCCCCTTTGCCCTCCTGGCCACCGCCGCTGCGGCGGTGGCCGTGGTCGGCGCGGCGGTCGCCCTCCGCCCCAGCGGCGAGCAGGCGGTACGGCCCGCGGCACCGCCTGCCTCGGCAGTCGCAGGCCCCGAGGGGGGACGGCTGCTCCTCGAAGGCACGATCGGCACCGAGCGATGGGCGCTCTACGGGGCCGAACGCCTGCCCGGCTTCGAGGCGGCACCGCCCGGCGACGACACGCCGTGCTTCGCCCTGCCCACGGACGGGCGCCGCGAGCACACACCCCGCGGCTGCGGCTTCGACGGCGGACGGGCAGGCGACTCCTTCGGGTTCAGCCAACTCGGCCCCGTCCTGGCAGGCGGCGGCGACGTCCTGGTGTTCGGCGTGCTCGACGCCGAGGTCGACCACGTGATCGTGGAGTGGCAGGGCACCAAGCAACAGCATCGGGTGGTCCCGGTCGTCGACCCGGCGCACCCCGACGGCGCTCGTTACCTGGCCGTCGCCGTCCCTCGGGCCGAGCGGACAGTGCAGGTGCGCATGCAGGCAGCCGACGGCCGAGTCGTCGACGTGCAGGACATCAGGGTCGACGGCGCAGTGGGCGGCTGAGCCCGCCCCGGAGGGGATGGTCGGCGGGGACCTCGATGAGCACGATGCGCACGCCGTCGGGGTCCTCGATCCACATCTCCACCAAGCCCCACGGCTCCTGCAGGGGCGGGCGCAGGATCTCGACGCCCTTGGCCACCAGCTCCTCGTGGGCCGCCGCGCAGTCACGCACCTGGAGCCAGAAGGCGATGTTGCGGCCGGGCCGCTCCCACGACCCGTGCGAGACCTCGAGGAACCCGCCGCCCATGAAGAACACCGTCCCTCGGGTCGGCCCCTCGCCGAACTCCCGGAAGATGGCCAGGCCCAGGGTGTCCCGATAGAACTCCCGCGACGCCTCCAGGTCGACGGGGTGGAGCAGGATGCGGCTCGACAGGATCTCCATGGCGATCAGGTGGCCGAGAAGACGCAGTCGGGCATCCCGTTCGCCTTGGCGAACACGTAGATGCGGCGGCTGGGTGCGGTGCCTTCGTCGCCCACCTTGCGGAACTCGGCGGGCTTGCCCCGACGCAGGGCGCCGGCGTAGCGGTGGCCCACGTCGATGAACGTGGCCCAGTCACGGAACCAGCCCTCGACTTCGACCCGGTCGGGCTCGGCCACCGGGATGGCCCGCAGTTCGGTCATCACGCCCGACAGGTCGGTGGCGGTGCGCTCCACTCGCTGGGCCAACTGCTCGTCGGCGTTCGGCTTGTCCTCGCCGCCGGGCTCGGGCGGCTGCTTGAGGATGGCGGGCATGCGTCGGGCGCACACCTGCTGGGCGGCGTCGGTGAAGGCTGTGTCCTCGACCGTGCGGGCGGGGATCGAGGGCACGTCGGAGCGGATGGCGAACAGCGTGGCCACCAGCAGGGCGACCATCAGGAGGGACCCGGCGCCGCGCATCCACCACTTGCGGCGCCGGAGCGCAGCCCGGTGGGCGGCCTCCTCCTCGGCGGTCATGGCGGGCGCCCACGCGGGCCGGTCGCGGCGCTGGTCGGTCCAGTGGGCACCGTCCCAATAGCGGATGAAGGCAGGGTCCTCGGGGTCGCGGTACCAGCCCGGCGCCTTGGTCGACTGGTCGTTCGTCATCAGTAGGTCGTGCGCTCGCGCACCGAGGCGAACACGGCATCGAGGCGGTGGAGGGCGGGCTGGGCGGTGAGCAGCGCCCGGGTGTCGCCCGAGACCCGGATGCGCCCGGTCATGAAGGCGACGGGGGCGGCCAGCTCGCCTTGGGCCACGGCCGTGGCGGTGGCATGGTCCTCGGTCACGGTGACGTCGGGGTCGGGGGCGTCACCGGGCACGACGGCCACCGCGCCGTCCTCGATGCGCACGGCGTAACGCACGTCGCCCTCGGGGCCGTCGGTCACCACCTGCTGCACCACCAGGCGCAGGCCGGGCGTAACGGCGGCGGCCACGTCGTCGCTCGCGGCGGCGGCGTTCACGTCGTCGAACCACTCACGGCTCAGGAAGCGGGCCACGTCCAAGGTCTAGCAGGGACGCCCCGCATGCAGGACAGGCGGCGGGCACTCTCTAGCATCGGCGGCGTGCAGGAACTCGGCCGCGGCATGAAGGTGTTCGACCATCCCCCGGTCCGGGGGGCGTGGCGCACGTTCCGCACGTCCGCCGACCTGGCCGGGGTGGAGGGGCCCGTGGTGGCCGTGGTGCGTGACCCGGGCGCCGTGTGGCTGGCCTCGCTGGGGGAGTCGTTGGTAGCGGTGGTGTGCACCACAGGGACGCCCCGCAGCCACGTGGGGATCATGGCTGCCAACCTCGGCGTGCCCTGCGTGGTGGCGGCGGCCATGGCCGAGGTGCCCGAGGATGGGCGCCAGGTCGAGGTCGACTGCTCCGGTGACGACGGCCTCGTCCGTGGCTGACCTGGCCTGGGAGCGCCGCCAGGCCGACGTGCCCGACGTGTGGGGGCTCGACTTCTGGGCCGCCGACGGGTCGCTCGGCGGGTTCGTGGCCTACGCCTTCCACGCCCGGACGGCGTGGTACTGGGCGGGCCTGGTCGGCGCAGGCCGTCCCTACTTGTTGGTGCGTGAGCTCGACGTGCCGCTGCCGCGCTCGTCGTCGTCGGCCGAGGTGCGGGCCGAGGCGCTGTGGGCCGACATGAACTGCGAGACGCCGTTCGACCACTGGTCATACGGGCTGGAGGCCTTCGGCGTGGCGCTCGACGACCCGGCCGAGGCGCTGCGCGGCGAACGGGGCGACCGGGTCGGGCTGGGGCTCGACATCGAGTGGGAGGCCTCGGGGCCGGTCGACGGCGGCGACGGCTCGTACGCCCAGCGGGGCGTGGTGCACGGCGAGATCCTGGTGGGGGTGGGCGGCACGCCGGAGACGATCGACTTCGACGGGGTGGGCTGGCGCCGGCACGAGTGGGGTGGCCCGTCCGATGCCTCGTGGTGGCTAGGCGCCGACCGCCGGGCCGGCGTTGCGGTCGGCGAGGTCGAGACGTTGCTGGAAGCGCCCGTGGCCGTGCCCGGCGGCTATCTCGACCGGCGGCTGGCCCGCCTCAACGGCGAGGTGGGCTGGGGGCAGTGGTTCTGGTCCGTAGATCCGGCGC
Organism: Acidimicrobiales bacterium; assembly: GCA_035536915.1. Lineage (NCBI taxonomy): Bacteria > Bacillati > Actinomycetota > Acidimicrobiia > Acidimicrobiales > Acidimicrobiales bacterium. Next base: position 60,539 of record DATLNE010000001.1, on the reverse strand, counting down.
GGTAGCGCCGGATCTACGGACCAGAACGTTCGACGGTGAGGTCGGTGGCCTTGACCGCAGCCCACACCTCGGCGCCCGCTTCGAGGTGAAGGTCGGCGGCTGCGGCCGCCGTCACCTCGGCCACCAGCGCCACAGGGCCGCCCAGTTCCACCCGCACGCGTTCGCCGTCGGCGTGCACGGCTTGCACGACGCAGCGCAGCACGTTGCGGGGCGAGCCCGTGGGCCGTTCGGCGTGCAGGGCGACGGCCCGAGGATGCACGACGACGAGCACGTCGCCGTCGGGCACGTCGGGGGCGACGAGCTCGGTGCCGTTCACGTCGACCCGGCCGGCCCGGCCCACGCCCGACAGCAGGTTCACGCCCAGCAGGTCGGCCACGAACCTCGACCGGGGGCGCGCCCGCAGCTCGTCGAGGGTGCCCTGCTGCACGATCCGGTGCGCCTCCAGCACGACCACGGTGTCGGCGAGGACGGCGTCGAGGGGGTCGTGGGTGACGAGCAAGCGGGGCCCCTCGAAGGCGGCCAGGTGCTCGCGCAGCAGCGCCCGCAAGGCAGGCCGGGCCGAGGCGTCGACGGCCGAGAGGGGCTCGTCGAGGAACAGCGCCCGGGGTGCGGGCGCCAGGGCCCGGGCCAGGGCGACCCGTTGGGCTTCGCCGCCCGACAGCTCGTGTGGCTTGGCGTCGGAGCGGGCGGCCACGCCCACCCGTTCCAGCCACCGGCGGGCCTCGTCGCGGCTGGAGCCGTAGGCCACGTTGTCGAGGGCGGACAGGTGGGGGAACAGCAGCGCGGGCTGGTGCACCACGCCGACGGGCGGCTCGAAGCCGGCGACGAGCGACCGGAGCAGGGTGGTCTTGCCCGCCCCGTTGGGGCCGACGAGGGCGATGGTGCGGCCGGGGACGAGCTCGATCATCGGAGCACCCGCAGCCAGCGGCCCCGCAGGGCCACGAGGACGAGGACGGAGATGGCCAGCAGCAGCACGCTCAACAGCACGGCCGCTCCCGGCTCGCGCTCCATGGCCAGGTAGACCGACGACGGAAGCGTTTCGGTGCGGCCGGGGAAGGTGCCCGCGAAGGTGACGGTGGCGCCGAACTCGCCGAGCGCCCTCGCCCACGCGAGCGCCGCCCCGGCGGCGATCGAGGGCAGCGCCAGCGGCAGGGTGATGGTGCGGAAGGCCCGCCACGGGCCGGCGCCCAGTTCCGCCGCCACCTGCTCGTAGCGGTCGTCGAGGCCGCGCAGGCCCGCTTCCACGGTGACGACCACGAACGGGAGGGCCACGAACAGCTCCGCAGCCACGACGCCTGCGAACGAGAACGGCAGGTCGGTGGGCACCAACCCGCGGCGGCCGAAGGCCGACAGGAGGGCAACGCCGCCGACGACCGGCGGCAGCACGAGCGGGACCATGGCCAACGTGCGCACCACCCGCCACCCCCGGCGGGCGATGACGTAGGCCAGCGGCACCCCGAGGACGACGGCCAAGCTCGCCGCCGCCGTGGCCGCCAGCAGGGAGATGCGCAGGGCGTCGGCCGTGGCGGAGGAGGCCAGCACCCGCCGGGCGTCGCTCCACGGCGCCCGGGCCAGCAGGGCGGCCAACGGCAACGCCAGCACCCCCACCCCGACGACGGCGACCGCCACGACCCCCCCGGGGGGCCGGGGGCGGGTCACGGGGTGCCCAGGCCGGCGGCGTCGAGCACCTGCCGGCCCTGCGTCGTGCGCAGGAAGTCGACGAAGGCGAGGGCTGCGGCCGTCCGCTTCACCACCGCCAACGTGTACGTCACCTGCACATCGTGCTCGGCGGCGAGGGGCACCGTCGCCAGGCCACCGACGTCGACGGCGTACACCAAGGCGGCGTCGACCTCGCCCGAGGCCACCTTGGCCACCACCGCCCGGGCGTCGAGCTCGTGCGACAGCGGCCGCACCGTCACCCCCGCCCGCGTCAGCACCTGCGCGGCGTACCGGCCGGCGGGCACCTCAGGGGCGGCCAGCACCGTGCGTACCCGGGTTAAGTCGGCCACCGACCGAACGCCTCCGGGGTTGCCCGGCGCCACCGCCACCACCATTGACGTGGTGGCAAAGGGCTCGGTCGGCACGCCCAACGGCGCCAGCGACACGTCGTCGGCGGCCAGGATCACGTCGCCCGGCGCCCCGGAACGCACCTGCGCCACCAGTCGCGACGACGAGCCGTAGGCCACGTCGACATCCCCCTGGAACCCGTCCACCAACGACGGCACCACGCCTTGCAACGACGAGGCCGCCAGCACCGTCAACCGGTCGCCGCCGTCGTCGGCGCAGGCGGGCAGGAGCAGCAGGGCGAGGACAGGGGCCAGCGGGCGGAGCACGGGCTCCTGGTTACTACGGCTGGGGCTGGATGGGGGGCCCGAAGGGGCTGAGCAGCACGGTGCGGGTGGCCTCGTCGATCACGCCGGTCACCGGCAGGCGGGCAGCCCGCTGGTAGGCCTGGACGGCGGCCACCGTCGGCCCGTCCCACACAGCGGTGATCGGCATGGGGAAGCCGAGCGAGTGCAGCAGCATCTGGTACGACCGCACCTGGCCGGTCGTGAAGGCGGCGCCGTCGCCCACCGGCAGGGTGAACTGCGGGGCGTCGCGGATGGCGTCCCACGCCTGCTGGTCGGCGTGCTGCCACGACCACCACGACACGCCGATGGCGCCGTGCTGCTCGGCCGTGGCCATGAACTTCAGCAACTGGTCGCGAGGCGGCACGCCGGGAGGCCCGCCCTCGGTGAAGCCGTCGTAGGCCTGGCCCACCGGGATGATCGGCTTGCCCAGGTGCGACAGGTCTCGGATGGCCCCTGCGATGTCGGCGGCGGGGTCACGCCCCATCCAGTAGACCATCGGCGCGATCGCATCGAACGAGCCGGTGACCTCGGCGAACGGATAGGTGATCAGCGCGGGGGAGGGCCGGGGCACGCAGGCGATGAGCGGGAAGTTGGGGCCGACGGCCTTGCGCAGGAGCGAGCCGAATGTGGTGGCCGTCTGCGGGTTCACGTTGACGCCCATGCTCCGCAGTTCGATGTCGGCCACGTAGCCGTCGACCCGGTGCCCGTCGGGGGTGCGGTGGTTGATGGCCGCCACCGCCCGGTTCACGTCGCCTGCGGCGTCGTTGAGGTACGGGAAGTCCCAGGCGTAGACGCGCAGTCCGGCAGCGTGCGCCTTGGGCAGCAGGGCGTCGAGGAACGGCGCCCCCATGAACCCTTCCTTGAGGGTGCCGGTGCGCACGTAGAGGTGGGTGAGGCCGGTGGCCTTGGCCCGGGCCACGATGGCATCGGGGTTGCCGCCTTCGGCCCGCTGCTCCACGTAGATCCACATGCCCTTGCCCACCGGGAGGGGGCCCCGCTGGGTGGGGATGGCCGGGGTGAGGGGCGGCGGCGTCGGCAGGGCCAGGCCGGCGAGGGCGTCGGTCGGGCCAGGAGAGGCCACGGCGCCTGCGGTGGGGTCGACGGCGGCTGCCTGGTCGGTGCCGAGGGCTTCGTCGGGGGCAGGCCGCCCGTCCGCCATGCGGTCGACCACGAAGCCCCGCACGGTGGGGTGCATGGCGTCGGCGGCAGCGAGGGCCAGCGTGGCTGTGACCAGGGTGACGGCGATGGCGGTCTGGGCCAGCCGGCGCTCGCCGTGGCGACGGGTCCAGCCGTCGAGCCGGGTGCGGTAGGCGTCAAGGCGCTCGACGGCGTCGGCGACCTCGGCGGCCAGCACCATGAGGAAGGCCTGCACGGCGGCGACCAACAGCGGCCGCACTCGACGCCAGCGGGCTCCGCACCAGGCCTCGAAGGCCAGTTCGGCGGCGAACAGGGGGCGTAGGAGGCGGGGGCCGCCGGTGGCCTTGCGCTCCAGCAACTCGGCCCAGGCCAGGAGGGCCGCCTGGCGGCGGGCGGCGAGGCTGCGGCGGGGGGCGGCGGGCGTGAGTTCCATGGAAGCGGTCCGGTTCGAAGGCCCACGTGGAGGCGTGAGCTACGGACCGCTCGGTCCGATGTCCTGCCCCCGGTGGCTGTTCAACTTCGCCTCCGGGAACGGGATCTCCTTCCCTAAAGGCTTGTATCGACAGGGTACGCGCGCAGTTGAGGGATCACGAACATCATCCCTGAGGACTAGTCCTCACACGCGGTCGTAGAGGATGGCTCGCTTGACCTCTTCGATGGCCTGGGTGACCTTGATGCCGCGGGGACACGCCTCGGAGCAGTTGAACGCCGTGCGGCACTTCCACACGCCCGAGCGCTGGTTCAAGATGTCGAGCCGCTGGTCCGACGCCTCGTCACGCGAGTCGAAGATGAAGCGGTGGGCGTTGACGATCGCCGCCGGCCCCACGTACTCGGTGTTGCCCCAGTAGACGGGGCACGAGGTGGTGCAGGCCGCGCACAGGATGCACTTGGTGGTGTCGTCGAAGCGCTCCCGGTCCTCTGTCGACTGGTGCCGCTCCTTGTAGCCGGGGTCGTCGCTGGCGATCAGGTAGGGGAGCACCGAGCGGTACTGGGCGAAGAACGGCTCCATGTCGACCACCAGGTCCTTGATGACCGGCAGCCCCCGGATGGCCTCGACGGTGATGTCGGTGCCGACGTCTTGGATCAGCTTCAGGCAGGCCAAGGCGTTGGCGCCGTTGATGACCATGGCGTCGGACCCGCACACGCCGTGGGCGCAGGAGCGGCGGAAGGTGAGGGTGCCGTCGTACTCCCACTTGGCCGTGTGCAGGGCGTCGAGCACGCGGTCGGTGGGCTCGGCCTCGACCTCGAACTCCTGCCAGTAGGGCTTCTTGTCCTGCTCGGGGTTGTAGCGCTTGACCTTGAGGTGGACCTTGACCTTGGCGTTGTCGTTCAGGGTGGCGGTCATCAGTACTTCCGTTCCATGGGCTCGTACTTGCCGCCGACGACCGGCTTGTAGGACAGCTCGACGGTGCCGTCTTCCCGACGGGCGGCGAGGGTGTGCTTCATCCAGTTGACGTCGTCGCGGGTGGGGTAGTCGTTGCGGAACTGCGCCCCCCGGCTCTCCTTGCGGGCCCGGGCGCTGACCACCAGGGCCTCGGCCAGGTCGAGCAGGTAGCCGAGCTCGAGCGCCTCGGTCAGGTCGTAGTTGAACGTGGCGCCCTTGTCGTCGATCGACACGTTCTCGTAGCGGGCCTTGAGCTGGCCGATGGTGGCCTCCATCGACGACAGGGTCTCCTCGGTGCGGAAGACGAAGGCCTTCTCGGTCATCTCGTTCTGGAGCTGGGTGCGGATGGCGCCCACCTTCTCGGTACCCGAGCCCGCCTTCATCTTCTCGATGCGGCCCCGCACGTCGTCCTCGGCGCCCTTGGGCATCTCGGGCAGGTCGACTGTCTTGACGTACTCGGCCATGGCCCGGCCGCCTCGCTTGCCGAACACCACGATGTCGAGGAGCGAGTTGGTGCCCAGGCGGTTGGAGCCGTGCACGCTGACGCAGGCGCACTCGCCCGCCGCGTAGAGGCCGGGAAACACCGTGTCGTCGGCGTCGATGACGACTTCACCGTCGATGTTGGTGGGGATGCCGCCCATGGCGTAGTGAGCCGTGGGCTGGATCGGGATGGGGCTGGTCTTGGGCTCGATGCCCAGGTACGTGCGCACGAAGTCGGTGATGTCGGGCAGCTTCTCGTCGATCTGCTCCGGCGGGAGGTGGGTGAGGTCGAGGTAGACGGCGTCCTTGTCGGGGCCGATGCCGCGCCCTTCGAGGATCTCGGTCTGGATGGCGCGGGCCACCATGTCGCGAGGCGCCAGGTCCTTGACGGTGGGGGCGTAGCGCTCCATGAACCGCTCGTTGGAGTCGTTGCGCAGGATGCCGCCCTCGCCGCGGGCGGCTTCCGACAGCAGGATGCCGAGCTTGTAGATGCCCGTCGGGTGGAACTGGAAGAACTCCATGTCCTGCAACGGGATGTTGCGGCGGTACAGGAGGCCGGGGCCGTCGCCGGTCAGGGTGTGGGCGTTGGAGCTGACCTTGAACACCTTGCCGAACCCGCCGGTGGCGAAGAGCACCGCCTTGGTGTTGAACACGTGGAGGTCGCCGGTCGACTGCTCGTAGGCCACGACGCCCGCCACGCGGCCCTCGGAGAAGGCGATGTCGAGGACCTGGAACTCGTTGAAGAAGTTCACGTCGCGGGCCACGCACTGCTGGAACAGGGTCTGCAGGATCATGTGGCCGGTGCGGTCGGCGCTGTAGCAGGCCCGCCGGACGGGGGCCTCGCCGTGGTTGCGGGTGTGGCCGCCGAAGCGCCGCTGGTCGATGCGACCTTCAGGCGTGCGGTTGAAGGGGAGGCCGAAGTGCTCGAGCTCGATGACCGCGTCGATCGCCTCGCGGCACATGATCTCCGCAGCGGGCTGGTCGACGAGGTAGTCGCCGCCCTTCACCGTGTCGAAGAGGTGCCACTCCCACGAGTCCTCCTCGACGTTGGCGAGCGCCGCGCACATGCCCCCTTGCGCCGCTCCCGTGTGGGAACGGGTGGGGTAGAGCTTGGTGATCACCGCGGTGCGGCATTTCCCGGCCGTTTCGATGGCGGCTCGCAGGCCCGCTCCCCCGGCGCCCACGATGACCGCGTCGTAGCTGTGCTGGTGCACGTTCACGGTGGCTCATCCTTCCATCCGCACGTGCAGAGGGTGGAATCCACCCGTAGCGTGGCCCCATGCCGAACACCGAGCAGATCGAGCACTGGGACGGCGAAGGGGGCGAGCACTGGGCTGAGCACGCCGACTTCTACGACGCCCTGCTCCGCCGCTACGCCGACCGGATCATGGCGCGCCTCGACCCGCAGCCGGGGGAGCGGGTCCTCGACATCGGCTGCGGCAACGGCGCGCTGGCGCTGGGGATCGCGCCGCACGTCGGGGAGGTGGTCGGGCTCGACATCTCCGGGCCCATGCTGGCCACGGCCGCCGAGCGGGCCGCCGCTGCGGGCCTGTCCAACGCCACCTTCGAGAAGGGCGACGCCCAGCTCCACGCCCTGCCCGATGCGTCGTTCGACGCCGCCGTGAGCCGGTTCGGCGTCATGTTCTTCGAGGACCCGGCCGCCGCCTTCGCCAACATCGCCCGCATGCTGCGGCCCGGCGGGCGGTTGGTGTTCGCCTGCTGGCAGCCGATGTTCTCCAACGCCTGGATCATGGTGCCCGCAGGCGCGGTGCTGGCCCACGTGCCCCTGCCGCCGATGGGGGAGCCGGGCGCCCCCGGCCCCTTCGCGCTGGGCGACGCCGACCGGGTGCGCTCGCTGCTCGACGGCGCGGGCTTCGCCGACGTGGAACTGGAGCCCGTCGAGGAGCCCATGCGCTACGGCGAGTCCGTCGAGGAGGCGGTGGCGTTCCTCCGCAACACGGAGATGGCCCGGACGCTGCTCAAGGACGTCGACGAGGAGACGGTGGGGCGGGCGTGGGAGGCCGTGCGAGAGGCTTTGGCGCCTTATGCAGGCCCCGACGGCGTGTCGCTGACCGGCGCCGCCTGGCTGGTCACCGCCCGCTCCTGACCCCGCCGTCCCCCGAAGTTGCGTAGGAATCGCGCCGTTTTCCGGCGCGTTTTCTACGCAACTTCGGCGATGAGGGCGTCGTAGCGGTTGGCGGCCTTGACCTCGTCGGCGTCGAGAGAGAGGTCGAGCACCAGCGGGCCGGGCGCATCGGGCACCACGGCGCGCACCATCCCCACGCGCTGGCATGAGTCGGGCGGCACGTCCCCGCCCCACGACCACGATGCGCTTCCGCCTTCCCACCGCAGGGTGGCTGTGACCGTGCACCCCGTCACCGGCGTGCGCAGGTCGCTGACCACGTGCACGTCGAGGGCGAGGGTGTCGCCCGGGGCGTAGACGGCGGCGGGGCGGTCGGCGGTCACGATGACGGGCGCGCAGGCGGCGGCCAACGCTTCGTAGCCGAGCTTCGGCACCCGTTCGTGGTCGAGTACCGACCACGTCACCGCCGGGTGGCCGTCGGCGAAGGAGAACTGGCAGAACCCGCCCGTGGGCCGGTACTTGAGCCGGCGCAGGTGCTCGACGTGATGGCGCACGACGGTGGCCTGGTACGCCTGCGTGGCCTGGCGCCACTCGTCGAAGGTGGCGAAGTCGGCGGGGTCGAGGCCGTGGCGCTTGAAGATCCCCAACTGCAGGGCGTGGGTGCGCACGAGGCGGCGCCAGTCGAGGGCGGGCCACGCAGCGGGGTCGAGGAAGTCGGCCGTCTCCGGCACCGCTTGGGCGCCGAACTCGCTGACGAACCGGGCCTGGCGGGGCCAGGCAGCGAGGTAGCCGGGCAGGTCACGCTCGTCGCCGTGGTACCAGCCAAAGTAGAGGTGGGCGTCGGTGCCGTCGGCGCCGACATGAGGCATGACGCCGGAGTGGGCGATGGCGGGACGGGTGCCGTCGGCCTTGTCGAACGCCCGCTTCACCGACGAGTCGAGGATCGTCTTGTTCCACGTCGGCACCTGCTGGAGGGCCAGGTACTTGAGGCGCAGGCGGGCGGCGTCGACCTTTGTGCCCGGCTCCACGTCGAGGGCCATGGGCTCGTTGTGGCCGCACCACAGGGCGATCGAGGGGTGGTGGCCCAGGAGGTCGACCGCCTCGCGCGCCTGGCGAGCGGCCTGCTTGCGGATGCCGCGGGCGTAGCCCCACTGCAGCGGCATGTCCTGCCACAGGAGGAGGCCGTGGCGGTCGGCGGCGTCGTAAAGGTCGGGGCGGCTGACGTGGCCGTGCACCCGCACCAGGTCGAGGCCCGCTTCTTTGGCCAGCACGACATCGCGCTCGAAGTCCTCGGCCGTGGCGTCGGCCAGTCGCATGCGTGTGGGGCCCTGGTTGGTGCCTTTGAGGAACAGGCGCTCGCCGTTGACCGACGTCACCCAGTTCTTCATGCGCACCTGGCGCAGCCCGGTGGCAAAGGTGCGCCGGTCGCTGACCTCGTTGCCCCGCTCGGGCAGGCGGACTTCGACGGTCACCTCGTGGAGGGGCTGGTCGCCGAGGGCATGCGGCCACCACAGGTCGGGCTTGTCGACCACCACGGTCCACAGCACCCGGTTCTCGCCCGCCGCCAACGGCTGCTCGTGCTCGTGGTCGGTGCCGCCGATCGTCGTACGGATGCAGGCGCTGCCCGCCTCGGCGGCGTCGAGCACCGCCCGGAAGCGGACGACCGCTCGTTCGGGCGTGGCCTCGGCGCACAGCGTGCGCAGGTGGTGCATGCGCACCGGGCCCGTCTCGCTGAGGTGGACGGGACGCCAGATGCCGCCCGGGTTCCAGTCGGGGTCGAGGCAGTCCCAGTGCTGGAAGACGCCGGTGATGTTGCGCTTGGCCGTCTTGTCGCGCTGCGGTGCGCAGGTCAGTTCCAGGGCGAGGACGTGCTCGGCTTGGGCGCGCAGGGCGTCGGTGACCTCGAAGGTGTGGGGGAAGAAGTAGCCCTCGGTGTCGCCCACGTAGGAGCCGTCGAGCCACACGTCGCCTTGGTAGAAGAGGCCTTCGAAGGTGAGCCACGACCGGCGCCCTTCCCCGGGTTGCGGTGCCTCGAAGCGATGGCGGTGGAGCAGCGGCCCCTCGGAGCCGGCGAAGGCGGCGGACGACCGCCAGTGGCCCGGCACGCGGAGGTCGGCCCAGCCGCTGTCGTCGAAGTCGGGGTCGGGGTACGCACGGCGCAGGCCTTCGTCGGCTTCGATCGCCCGCCAGCCCGCGGCCAACTCCATCCCGCGAACGCTACCCCCGAACGCCGTACCGTCCGCCAAGATGGTGGCGTGTGGGTGATCCCGGCCGTCGTGGTGCTGCTGCTGGTCGTGGCCGCCGTCTCCGACTGGCGGGCTCGCCGCACCGGCCGCCCCCAACGGGCCGCCACCGACTACTGGCACGCCGTCCACCAAGCCCGACGCGAGGCCCGGACACGTATGTGGTCGAACCGCCGTAGATTCGGGCAATGACGTCTCGACCGGCGACGCTCGGCCAACTGAAGGAATCCGGCTGGCAGTCGGTGCCCGTCAAGGAAGAGGTGCGGCGCAACGCCGCGGCGCGCATCGCCGAGGGCAAGCCGTTGGTCGAAGGCGTGCTCGGCTACGAGGACACCGTCCTGCCGCAACTGGAGAACGCCCTCCTGGCGGGCCACGACATCATCTTCCTGGGCGAGCGGGGCCAGGCCAAGACCCGCATGATCCGCAGCCTCACCAACCTGCTCGACGAGTGGCTCCCGATCGTGTCGGGCAGCGAGATCAACGACGACCCCTACAACCCGGTCAGCAAGCACGCCCGCGACCTCATCGCCGACAAAGGCGACGACACGCCGGTCGAGTGGATCCACCGCAGCACCCGCTTCGGCGAGAAGCTGGCCACCCCCGACACCTCCATCGCCGACCTCATCGGCGAGGTCGACCCCATCAAGGTGGCCGAGGGCCGGTACCTCTCCGACGAGCTCACGCTGCACTACGGGCTCGTGCCGCGCACCAACCGCGGCGTCTTCGCCATCAACGAGCTCCCCGACTTGGCCGAGCGCATCCAGGTGGGCCTGCTCAACGTGCTCGAAGAGCGCGACGTGCAGGTGCGCGGCTACAAGATCCGCCTTCCGCTCGACGTCATGCTCGTCGCCTCGGCCAACCCCGAGGACTACACCAACCGGGGCCGCATCATCACGCCCCTCAAGGACCGTTTCGGCGCCCAGATCCGCACCCACTACCCCCTCGACACGGCCACCGAGATGGAGGTGGTGCGCCAGGAGGCCGACACCCTCGACGCCCTCGGGCTGCGGGTGCAGGTGCCGTCGTTCATGGCCGAGATCGTGGCCACGCTCACCCACCTGGCCCGGGCCAGCGCCCACATCAACCAGCGCTCGGGCGTGTCGGTGCGCCTCAGCATCGCCAACTACGAGACCCTCGTGGCCAACGCCGCCCGGCGGGCGCTGCGCCTGGGCGAGAAGGACGTCGTGCCTCGCGTCAGCGACCTCGATGCCCTCGCCTCGTCGACCGCGGGCAAGGTCGAGATCGAGACGTTGGAGGAAGGGCGCGACGAGCAGATCGTCGAGCGGCTGGTGAAGTCGGCCGTGCTCACCGTGTTCAAGGACCGCTGCCCCATGGACCTGTTCCGCGACGTCGTCGTGGCCTTCGACGAGGGCACGGTCGTGCACGCGGGCGACGACGTCCCCTCGGCCACCTACGTGGAGACGTTGGCCACCATGCCCGTGCTCAAAGCGCCGGTCATGGAACTGGCGGGCAGCGAGACGCCCGCTGCGGTCGCCAGTGCGGCCGAGTTCGTGCTGGAAGGGCTGCACCTGTCGAAGCGGCTCAACAAGGAAGCCGTCCCCGGCCGGGCCACCTACCGGGGCCGCTGAGCTACGAGGGGGCGGCGGCCAGGCCGACGCGCGACGCCCGCAGGATCCCGTTGCCGTTACCCCGCGGGGCGTCGGCAGGCGTCGCACCCCGTTCGATTTCCACCCGCGCCAACCGACCGCGCATCCGGAGGACGTAGAGGGCGACGTCGGCGCGCAGTCGGTCGGGCGGGCGGTCGAGGCTGAGCCCCGTCAGTGCCTCGAACCGGCGGACCCGGTTGAGGACGGTCTTGCTGTGCAGGCCGAGGGCGCGGGCCGTGCTCTTGGCCGAGCCGTCGTTCCAGTGCAGTGCTTCGAGGGTTGTGAGCAGGCGGTTGCCCAACGCAGGGGGCAAGGCGAGTACCGGCGCCAGCACGGCGTTGACGAGCGCTTCCTGCTCCTCGTTGGTGGAAGCGGCCAGCACTTGGTACATGAGCAGTTCGTCCACGTGGAGGACCCGCCGCGACGTGGGCAGCCGTGTGGCGAGGATCAGCAATGTGGTGGCCCGGCGGTAGGCCACTGCGGGTGCCAGGAGCACCATCCAGCCATTAGCCGCCGCCAGACGGCACAGGGCGTGGCGGCCGTCGACGTTGTCGATGACGACCGTGCGGTGCGGGATGCTCGGCGCGCCGCCGGCCATCGCGGCCGCTTCGTTCAGTCCGGAGCGGCCGAGCGCTTCGGAGACGGCGCCGAGGTCGCGGGCCACCACCAGTGCCAACGTGGGCGTGTCGACGGAGACCATCAGCCGTCCTCCCTCGCCGTGTCGGCTTGGACTGTGGCGTTGCCCGCCCCCACGGTGGCCGAGGTGGCGACCAACGTGTCGATGCGGGCGCCTGCCTGGAGCCGGGCGTCGCTCTCCCGAGCCATCACGTCGTTCATCACCGACATCGGCACCGTCACCACCAAGCGGCCGGCGGCGGCGTCGAACGTCGCCGTGCACCCGGGGCACGGGTGTACGTCGTCGATGTGCACCTCGCCCAACTGGTCTCCCGATTCCCGCACGTTGACGCTGTGGGTTGTGTCGTCGAAGGTGAACTCGGACTCCATCTCGCGTTCCTGGCGGCCGCTGGTAGAGCCGGTGGGGGCCCGGTAGGAGGTGGTGAAAATGACCGTGCTGCGGTTGGGGTCGTACTCCATGGCCGCAGTGGTGATGTCGTAGTACCACCGGTCGGGTGTGGCGTCGCCCTTTGCGTCGCCGACCGTCTTCCATGTCTCGATGGCCGCAGCGGGCGGCGTCATCACGGGGGGGACGGTGGTGGCGACCGCTTTGGCAGGCACGCTCGACGGCGTCGACCGAGCAGCCGTGCCGGCGGCATCGCCGGGGGGCGCCGACCCTGGAGCCTCACCGCCCGAGGGGGAGCCGCCGCCTTCGCCGTTGTCGGGGGCCTGTTCCTCCTGCTTGCCGTTCGGGTCGTCGACCGATCGCACGCTTGCCCCCTCGTTGCTTCCCTGCACTGTCAGGGTCGCCACCAGGGCCAGAACCACCGCGGCAATTCCTCCGCCCATTCGCTGGACGGTGCGACGGCGTTGCAAGGCGTCGGCGCGGCCGTAGACCACGTCGAGCATCTCGTCGACCGAGCGCGGCCCGATCGGATCAGTGGTGAAGGTCGACGGCAACCTGCACCTCCTTCCCGTCAGGCGGCTCGATGTCGACCCCGAACCGCTCGCGCAGTCGGACGAGCCCGCGGTGGACATGCGACTTCACCGTGCCGTTCGCCATCGACAGGCATTGGGCGATGTCGTCATCGGCGAGGTCGCCGAAGTAGCGCAGCAGCAACACTTCACGCTGGCGGTCGGGGAGCTTGTCGAGCGCCCCCAGCAGCCACATGCGTTCGACGGTGGAGCCCTGCGGGTCGTCGACTTCGGTGCGCACGTCGGGCATGGCCCGACGGCGGCGCAACATGTCGATGGCGACGTTGGCAGTGACCCGCATCACCCACGCGTCGCGGTAGTCGAGCCCGCGCACCCGCGGCCAGCGGACGAGGGCACGAGAGAACGCCTCGGCGGCAGCGTCCTCGGCCTCGGCGGCCCCGCCCAGCATCCGCACCGCGACCCCAAAAGCCCGCGGGTAGTTCGAGCGGAAGAACTCCTCGAACTCGGCGTCGCGCCGGCAGCGGGTGCGCATCATCGTCCTAACGAACGGAGGCCCCCGCCAGGGTTACCGCGTTCGCAGAAATCCTTCAGTCGCCGGGCGCCGGCTCGGCGGGGACGCCTTCGACGCCGACGCCGACGCCCGGGCTCTCGCTCGAACGCCGCTCGGCGGCGGTGACGCACTGCTCGCCGCAGTCGGGATCGGGAGGCGGGGCATCGGCGGGACCGGTGTCGGCCCAGGCGCCGTATGCGCCGGGTTCGTGGCACACCTCGCGGGCACACGCGCCGGGTGTGTGGGCGGCGGTCCGGCTCCTCGACAGGTCGAGGTCGTAGGCGACGCCCGCGCCGAGCAGCTCGATTGTCCAGGCGTTGTCTGCCGATTCGAGCTGGTTCGACGACTGGGCGGGCAGCTGGAAGCTGGTGCGCCTGCACTGGACCGCTTGCACGGGCTGGCGCGGGCAGGAGTAGCCGGCCCGGCCGTACTCCGTGTCGATCCACGTGGTGACGAGGGCATCGACGCTGTAGCGGCGGCCGACGTTGCCGTCGACACATGCGAAGGCGCTCTTCACGGGCTTGTCGGGCCGGCTGCCTGCACCGACGACGACGACCACGTCGGCGGGCCCGTCAACACGAGCGTCGAGGGAGGAGCGGTCCGCGCACCACGAGCCGTTTTCGCCGCCGCCGATGCCCGCGGTTGCAGGACCGATGCCGGTGACGACGATGGCCCCGATGGTGACCACTGCGAGCCGCTTCATGATGCTGACCCCCAACCCGCCGACCCCAGTTGAGTGCTACTTCTGCGGCCAGGCTACGGAAGCCTGCGCAATTCGTAAAGACCCCTAGGCTGGCATTGATGCCCAATCGGTTTGGTTATTCACGTTGGGACGGCACGCAGGTCGGCTTCGAGGTGAGTGCCGACGACGTGCTGGAGCAGCTCACCGACGACCTGCTCTACCACGGCGACCTTAACGCCGCCCTGCGCCGGCTGATGCAACAGGGCTTCCGCGACCGCAACGACGAACGGGTGGCGGGCATGCGCGAACTGCTGGAGCGCCTCAAGCGCCGGCGGCGCGACGAGTTGGAGCGCTACGACCTCGGCGGCGTGTACGACGACATCGCCCAGCGGCTGCGCGACGTCATGGACATCGAACGGGAAGGCCTCGACAAGCTCGTCGAGGAAGCGCGGGCGTCGGGCGACGAGCGGCGCCGGGAGATCACCGAGGAAGTGGCAGCCGAACGGCGGATGCAACTCGACCTCGTGCCGCCCGACCTGTCGGGCATGGTGCGCGGGCTGCAGGAGTACGAGTTCACCTCGACCGAGGCTCGGGAGAAGTTCGACGAGCTGCTCGACCAGCTGCGCCGCGAGCTCATGCAGAGCATGTTCAACCAGATGGCGGGCGCCATGTCCGACATCTCGCCCGAACAGCTCCAGCGCACCAAGGACATGTTCAACGCGCTGAACGAGCTGCTGGAGATGCGCGAGGCAGGCGCCGACACAGACGCCGCCTTCGAGCGCTTCATGGAGCAGTTCGGCGACATGGTGCCCGGCGACCCGCAGAGCCTCGACGAGCTGCTGGAGAACATGGCCCGCCAGATGGCGGCCATGCAGTCGATGCTCAACTCGATGACGCCTGACCAGCGGGCGCAGTTGCAGGGCTTGGCCGAGTCGCTGCTGGAGGACATGGACCTGCGCTGGCAGGTGTCGCGGCTGAGCGACAACCTGCGCAACGCCTTCCCCGCCGCCGGGTGGAACCGGTCGTACGACTTCAGCGGCCAGGACCCCCTCGGCTTTGCCGACGCGGCGGGCTTGATGGACGAGCTCGGCGACATCGACCAACTGGAGAACCTGCTGCGTTCGGCGGGCTCGCCGGGTGCGTTGGCCGAGGTCGACCTCGACCGGGCGCGGTCGTTGTTGGGCGAGGACGGGGCTCGCTCCTTGGAACGCATGGCCGAGCTGACCCGGATGCTGGAGCAGGCCGGGCTCATCGAGCAGCGCGAGGGACGCCTCGAGCTCACGCCGCGAGGCCTGCGCAAGGTCGGCGCGAACGCGCTGTCGGACCTGTTCGACAACTTGGCCAAGGACCGGCTCGGCCGGCATTCGGCCGACTCCGTGGGCATCGGCCACGAGCGGGCGTACGAGACGAAGCCCTACGAGTTCGGTGACCCTTTCAACCTGTCGATCGAGCGCACCGTGCGCAACGCCGTGCAGCGGACCGGGGGAGGCAAGCCGGTGCGGCTGTCGCCCGACGACTTCGAGGTGGAACGCACCGAGACGCTGACGCGCACCTCCACGGTGTTGATGGTCGACCTGTCGTTGTCGATGCCCATGCGCGACAACTTCCTGGCGGCCAAGAAGGTGGCCATGGCGCTGCACTCGCTGATCGCCACCCAGTACCCGCGCGACTTCCTGGGCATCGTCGGGTTCAGCGAGGTGGCCCGGGAGCTCAAGCCCGAGCACCTGCCCGAGGTGTCGTGGGACTTCGTGTACGGCACCAACATGCAGCACGGGTTCCTGCTGAGCCGCCGGATGCTGGCCCGCCAGTCGGGGACGAAGCAGATCATCATGATCACCGACGGCGAGCCCACCGCCCACTTCCCGCCCGGCTCCGACGTGCCGTTCTTCAGCTACCCGCCGGTGCAGGAGACGGTCGACGCCACGCTGGCCGAGGTCATGCGCTGCACCCGTGAGGGCATCCGCATCAACACCTTCATGCTCGACGCCACGTCGTACCTCCGGCAGTTCGTGGAGAAGCTCACCGAGCTCAATCGGGGCCGGGCCTTCTTTACCACGCCCGAGACCCTCGGCGACTACGTGCTCGTCGATTTCATCGAGCAGAAGCGGGCCATGCGGGGCCGGGGCAACCGCAGTGCCTGAGGAGGAGTCACTTCTCTCTGAGTCGGGCGGCTATCCGTCCAATCTGCGCGCGTCGACTGACTGCGCGACGAGCCACGATGACCGCGACTGGTTCTGTCCGACGGACAAGCCATCGCTATACGGGAGAACCAGGGCGACGAGCGGCTCGTTCTCCTCGACCCACATCCCCTCTTCGACCCACATCCCCTCTTCATCCCACATCCCCCCTACAACCCAACGCTTGGCAGGTCCGGTGGGAAGGAGGGATCCCGTCTCTACGAGCGGGGTGATCGCGTCCCGGTAGCCGTTCAGCAGCGTTTGCGGCCCGCATGCGAGTACGCCCATACCTCCCCGAAGCAGGTCCAGAGGGTCGACGAGCGAGTTGAGGTAGCGAGCGAGTGGCCGCCACTCGCCGACGATCTCCCGATGGGCGAGCCAGATCGCCGCAAGCACCTCGCCGGCCTCAGTTGCTCGTTCCTTCAGGTAGAGCTCACCCATCGTGTCCGTGTGATCCAGGAGCAGTGGGTGGCTCGACTCCAAGCTGAGCCAGCCGTGCGGCCCCAGCGTCAGGCGGGTCTCGCGGACGCCATGCGCAACGACGACCCATTCGCTATGGACCACTGTGCGCCTGCGCACAGTGAAGTGAAGTTCCGAACGGTCATCGACGATCCGACGTGCTTCAACGAGGTCAAGGAAGAGCTCGTCCTCGTCGATCTCTTCCATGGCCGCGACAAGCTCAGCGAGTCCCGCACCTTCCATCGCTGGATCATGCCCCGCCACCAGCGAGCGCGCCCCTCCTTTTCCCCGTCCGCGGTCCAGTTCGCACGAAAGCTGTACTGATGGGCCCCTCAGGATGGGCAGCCGGTGGGCATGACGGCTCTGAGCGAGATGCGCGTGAGCGGTTGGTTCGCCGGAACTTCGTGAACCAAGCGGGTGCGCACGTTGAAGAGCACGTAGGTGCCACCGGCGCGCCCGAGCAGGATGTCGCTGGTGCACAGGTCGGCGCGCTCGTCCAGCACGGCGCCTCTGGGCCACTGCACGAGGACCACGTACGCCAGCGCGGGTGGGTCGGCTCTCCGCCGCTCCGCCACCGCCTTCCCCCAGGCCGCACCTTGCAAGAAGGCCATGAAGGCAACCAGCGCAGTGACGGCCACGCATGCGCCGATGAACTGCCAAGGATGCGTCACGGTCCACCGCACGGTGCGGGGGGCGTTCTTCACCACCGCGAGAGCGAACCCCGCGAGGATGAACCCCGCGACGCCTATCCCGGGGCGGGCTTTGATCTGCCAAGCCATGGCGGCGAGTCCGCAGACGACCACTGCCACGCCGAACACGAGGTGCCGTCGCTTGCGGGAGGGGGAGGGCAGCTCGGGAGGCGGTGGTACCTCCTTGGTGCTCACCCGGGCGGCCCACAACGCGTACCCGACGAGGCCTCCCACCATCGGCGTGAGGATGACGCTCGGAAGGATGGCATGGTCGACGATGGCCGACTTGTCGATGCCGACCACGCGGAGGTCCTGGATGCCGAAGGCGTCGTAGAAGCCGAGGTTGGCCGCCCCTGCGACCAGGAAGACGGCGCCGACGACGACAGCACCGAGAGGCAGCAGCAGCTTGGCGGCTTCCTGCAGCGCGGCCGACCCGACCTGCTCCTTCTCGGCCATTCCAAATCCCCCCTTGCGCATCGCGAGCGAACGGGGGATGATGACATTGTTGTAATTACATCGGTGGGATGCTACGAGGGCATCACCCGGCGGGTTACGGCAGTCAGAGGGGAGGTTGTCCGATGGATGGATTGCTGCACGTGTTGACCGACAGCGAAGAGCGGAGCTGGCAGGACCAAGCCAACTGCATGGGCGTTGACCCAGACCTGTTCTTCCCCGAGCGTGGTGCATCGACGCGAGAGGCGAAGGAGGTGTGCCGGGGCTGCGTCGTCCGTGAGGACTGCCTCGAGTACGCCCTCGCCAACGGCGAGAAGTTCGGCATCTGGGGCGGCATGAGCGAACGCGAACGCCGCCGCATCCGCCGAGCAAGGGCCTTGGCCCGCCGGGCCAACGGGGCGGCATCCGCCTCCTGACCCGTTGAGAAACGTGCCTCCCACGACCGGCACGTCAAGAAAACCTTCCCCCGTCGAGGCCCGCCTGCTCCAGGCGGGCCTCGATCGTTCTCGATGAGTCCAGGTCGAGCTCGGGCCACCGGTGGCGGGGGATGGCGTCCACCACGGCGTGGGGCGCCAGCCCGACGAGTTCCGCCCGTGCGACCTCGGTGGTCGCCGCCACCGCGTCGTAGACAACATCGGGGCCCACGACGAGTGGCGCGATGAGGTTGCACGACACCTGCGCCTGCCCGTCCACGTCGAGCCCCAGCGCCCGCACGTGCTCGCTGCGCAACGACCGGGCGATCGCTCGGGCCACGGCCACGTCGGCCGACGCCAGCCACAGGTTGTAGGCCACCAGCACCGGCCTGGCCCCCACGGCCACCGCGCCCGCGGTCGGGTGCGGCACTGACGCCCCGACATCGGGCACCAGGTCGACGAACGCCCGCCGCCGCACCTCGGGCAGCGACCGCTCCGACCCGTAGAGGAAGCACGGGACGTCCAACTCAGCGGCCGCCCACGCCGCGAAACGGTCCCGTGCCCCCACGGCGTCGTCGTCGTCCAGTGGGACGAACGGCACCACGTCGACCACTCCCAGCCGGGGGTGCACCCCCTCGTGCGCCCGCAGGTCGATGCGGGCCACCGCCTCCCGGGCGAGCGCCCTCGTCGCGTCCTCCACGTCGGTCCCCGCCAGCGTGAACACCGAGCGGTGGTGCGACACGTCGGAGTGCACGTCGAGCAAGGCGGCGCCCGCCGCCGCCCCGACGGCCTCGATCACCTCGGGCCGCCGCCCCTCGCTCACGTTCACCACGCATTCGAGCACCCGCCTACGCTCGCACAGCGATGGACGTCGGCCTCGCGCTCCCGCAGTTCGACTTCTCCGTCCCCGGCCGCTCGCCGCTGCCGTGGGACGCCGTGGTGGAGTGGGCCACGGCCGCTGAGGCCTCCGGCCTCGACTCGGTGTGGCTGGCCGACCACCTGTTCTGGTCGATCGAGAAGTACGGCGGCCCGCCCGGCCGCTCCAGCGCCCTCGACCCCATTGCGGCCCTCGCCGGCCTGGCCCGCGCCACCACCACCGTGGGCCTCGGCACCCTCGTCCTGTGCGCGCAACTGCGCCCCCCCACCGTTGCCGCCAAGGCGCTCGTCACCGTCGACGTGCTCTCCGGCGGGCGCCTCTCCGTCGGCCTCGGGGCGGGCTGGTACGAGCCCGAGTTCGAAGCGGCAGGGGTGCCGTTCGAACGGCCCGGCGTGCGGCTGCAGCAGTTGGCCGAGGCGGTCGAGGTCTACAAGGCCATGTTCACCGGCGGCTGGAACGACGCTCCCTGCCGGCCGCGCCCGGTGCAGGAGCCTCGGCCCCCGGTTTTCGTTGGCGGACGCGGCGACCGCCTGCTCAACGTCGTCGCCCGTCACGCCGACGGCTGGAACACCGGCTGGCGCCACACCCCCGAGAGCTACCGCGTCCGCGCCGCCGTCCTCGACGCCGCTTGCGAACGGGCCGGGCGCGACCCGGCCACCGTCGAGCGCAGCCTCAACCTCTACACGCTGGTGGGGGAGGACGAAGCCGACGTGCGCCGCCGGTACGAGCGCCTCCAGGCCCTCACGCCGCCCGGCGTGATCGACGCCACCCCGCTGGAGGAATGGCGCAAAGGCGCCCTGGTCGGCACCGTCGAGCAGGTGCGCGAACAACTGGGCGCCTGGGCGGAGGTCGGGGTGGCACATCTGATCGCGTGCTTGGGAGCGCTACCGTTTGCAGTGACGGACGTCGACGACCTGTCGCTGTTGGCAGCCGTTCGCAAAGGAGCCTGATATGCCGAACATCGGACCGGTCGAGCTGATCATCGTGCTGGCCATCGTGCTGTTGCTGTTCGGCAGCCGGCTGCCCAAGGTCGCCCGGTCGCTTGGCCAGGCCTCCAAGGAGTTCAAGCACGGCGTGGCCGAGGGTGCCCAGGACGACGCCGACGACGACGCCACCAAGAAGAAGTAGGCGGTACCTGGAACCGACCGCTCCCCGCCGTCGTTCCGCATGACGGAGACGGAGGACGAGCAGTCGGTCCCCGACTGGGAAGAGGTGGCCCGGCGTTACGGTCGGTTCCTCTTCACGGTCGCCTATCGACTGACCGGCAACCAGGACGACGCGCAGGACCTGGTGCAGGACGTGCTCCTCCGGGTCCGACGCGGGCTCGCGAGTTACCGGCCGGGGTCGATGGAAGGGTGGTTGAGCAGGATCACGACGAACGTGTTCCTCGACGACGTGCGGCGCCGCAAGCGGCGACCTGCCGACGCGCTCCCGGACGATCCCGACCGGGTGCTGCCTGCTGCGCCCGCGCCCGACGAGGCGCTCGATGCCGCTCGGCTGTCCGACCATGTGCAGGCCGCTCTGCTGCGCCTGCCCGACGACTACCGGGCGGCCGTCGTGCTGTGCGACGTGGCGGGCCTGTCGTACGCCGAGATCAGCGAGGCCCTCGACGTGCCGGTGGGGACCGTGCGCAGCCGCATCCACCGGGGCCGCGCCCTGTTGCGTGAGGCGCTGGGATGATCGACGGCGAACTGCTGAGCGCGCTGGCCGACGGCGAGCTGTCGCCCGCCGAGGAGTCCGAGGTGCTGGCCCATCTGGCGGGCTGCGCCGACTGCGCCGCCGAACTGGCCGACCTCCAACGGGTGCGCCGTGCAGTCCGCGACCTGCCTTGGCTCGACCCTCCCGCCGTTCTGGTGGGGGAATCCAGCGCTGGGGCGCGGGATTCCCCCACCAGAACGAGGGGGGCGGCGGCTGCGGGCGCGGTGCTGGCTGCTGCCGCGGCCATGTTGTTCGCCGTGGCGACGCCCGACCCTCGTCCCGTGCGGCCCCGGGTGGCGCAACTGGTCGACGTGCACGCCACCTCGGGTCCAGGCACGGACCCGGTGTCGGTGCTCACCCCCGCCGCCGTGCCCGTGAGGTTCGGCGAGTGATGCGTCGCACCCTCGTCGCCGTGCTGGCCGTGGCCACGACCCTCGTGGTCCCCGCCGCGGCCGCCGACGACCCGCTCCAGGGCGCCCGCGACGCCGCCACCACCCTGCGTTTCCGGGCTGCCGTCTCGGTGCAGTGGGCCGACGCCGACGGCGTGCACGACGAGCTCGTCGAGGTCCACTCCGACCAGGGCACCGTGCGGGTGGGCGGCCTCCAATGGTCGAACGGGGCGCTGCTCCAGCCGCCTGCCCCCGGCCCCAAGTACGACCTGCGCACCCGTCCGGGCACGGTCGTGGCAGGCCGCTCCACCACCGCGGTCGACGTCTTCGTGAGCGGCAGGCTGCGCGAGCGCCTCGCCCTCGACGCCGAGACCAGCCTGGTGCTCGAGCGGGCCCAGTTCGACGGCACGGGCCGGCCGGTGCGGGTGGTACGCATCGAGTCGTTGTTGCTGTTGCCGCCCGACGACGTGGTGGTGCCCGGCCCGGCCGACGCTCCGACCGACCTGCCCTCCCGGTACCGGGCGCCGCAGGCGTTGGCGGCCGGCTACCAGCGGGTGGCGGCCTACCGCCGCGGCGATGTCGTCCAAGCGGTCTACAGCGACGGCCTCCACGGGCTGTCGGTGTTCCTCCAGGCCGGCCGCCTCGACATCGACGCCATGCCCGGCAACGTCATGTGGGTGGCGCTGGGCACGCGCACGGCGGCCGTCCATACGTGGCCCGGCGGCGTGACGGTGACGTGGGAGGCAGGCGGGGTCGTCTACACCGCGGTGGGCGACGGCACCGTCGACGACGTGCTCAGCGCCGCCGCCTCGATGCCTGCGCCCGCCCCGCCGTCGGTGGGCACGCGCGTGCGCCAGCGCGCCCGGGCCTTGGCCGAGACGGTGCTCGGGGGGTCAGCGTGAGCGGGCGGTGGCGCGGGCCAGCCGTCGCTGGCGGGCGATGCGCCGGCGCTCCCGTTCGGAAGCACCGCCCCACACACCGTGATCAATTCGGTGCAAAAGGGCATACTCCAGGCACGGCGCCTGCACAGGGCAGGTGGCACAGATGCGCCGAGCTACCTCAACGCCTACGCCGTCGCTCGGGAAAAAGGTGGAGGGCGGCTCTGTGCGACAGTTGCCCTCGGCCATCCATTGAGTGTCCATCGACACCTCCGTCCTCTTGGAACGAGCGACGACTGGTGTTGGTTCCCGGTTACTGCACTGTAAGGCTGTAGGAGGCCAACGTGGACGATACGGACGATTCCACCCCGCAAGGCAGGTGGTCATGGGGTACGACTGACGAGCAGGCGGCCGATGACGCGCCGCCCACCACTGACGTCGTGCCCGACGAGCCGCCCACGGAAACCGTCGTCACCGACGAACCGCCCCAGCCCCTCGCCGACGAACCCCCGGTCGACGGGCCGTTGCCCCCGCCGCCCGCGGCTGCGGGGGCGGCCCCTCGGCGCAGCCCGGCATGGCCGGTCGTGGCCCTGGTCGCCGCTCTCGTAGGCGCCTTGGCCGGCGGCGGCGCAGCCGTGCTGCTCGACGAGGACGGCGCCACCACGACCGTCCGCTACGAGAACAACAGCGCCCCCATCACCCAGCCCCGCGACATCCAAGGGATCCTCGCCAAGGTGCAGCCGGGCGTGGTCTCCATCCGCACCTCCACCTTCCAGGGCGGCGACCTCTTCGGGCTGCAGCCGGTGCGCGGGGCGGGCACGGGCATGATCATCAGCGCCGACGGCGACGTGCTCACCAACGCTCACGTGGTCAACGGGGCCACGTCGATCAAGGTCACCATCGGCGGCGAGGCCGAAGCCCGCGACGCCGACCTGCTGGGCAGCAACCCGGCCTCCGACGTGGCCGTGCTCAAGATCCGCAACGCCTCGGGCCTGCCCGCGGTGACGCTGGGCGACTCCAGCCGCATCCAGGTGGGCGACCAGGTGGTGGCCATCGGCAACGCCTTGGCCCTGCCCGGCGGGCCCTCGGTCACCCTCGGCATCGTGTCGGCCAAGGACCGTGTGCTGGAAGCCGACGACGTGCAGTTGGAGAGCCTCATCCAGACCGACGCGGCCATCAACCCCGGCAACTCGGGGGGGCCGCTGGTCAACTCCGACGGCGAGGTCATCGGCATGAACACCGCCATCCGGGGCGACGCCCAGAACATCGGCTTCGCCATCGCCATCAACACGGTGAAGCCCATGCTGGAGACGTTGAAGCAAGGCGGCGGCGGCATCAGCAGCACTGCGTTCCTCGGCGTGTCGACCGCCACCCTGACGCCGGAGTTCAAAGAGCAGTCGGGCTTCGAGGTCGACGAAGGCGCGGTCGTGGCCACCGTGACGCCGGGCTCGCCCGCCGAGAACGTGGGGCTGCGTCGGTCCGACGTCATCACCTCGTTCGACGGCAAGAAGATCACGACGGCCGAAGAACTGGTGACAGCAGTGCGGGCCAAGAAGCCCGGCGACCAGGTGGAGATGGTGTTCCACCGTGGCAGCCAGGAACGGCGGGTCACTGTCACCCTGGGGTCCCGACAGGTCGGCCGCTAGGGTGGAAGCCATGTCGCAAGCCCCCGAGGAACTCGCCCAGGAACCGCCCAAGGGGCATGTTCGCGTCGTCTACATGGGCCCCGTCGCCCCCCACTGGGACATCCAGTCGCAGTTCGGCGACCGTGCCCTGATCGAGGAGTTCCGCCAGCGGGCGCTGGCCCGCTTGGTACTGCTGCCGCCGCACGACCCCCAGTTCCGCCGCAACCGCGAGCGCGTCGCCCGTGACGCCGAGCGCGAGAACCTGATCCTGGAGTGGGACCTGGGCATCCCGGAAGAGGAAGACGAAGTCTAGGAACGGGCCAGTCCCTCGCCTGCGGGCGGGGGTGGCCTAGCGTTGGGGGCAATGGAGCTGTCGGAGGTCGACCAGGCCGTGCTGGCGGGGGCCGGCGTGCTGGTCCTGCTGGTGCTCCTCCTGCTGTGGCGGGCATGGGCACGTCGGCGGGCGCTGGCTCGGCGCCTGGCCTCGGTCGCCACCCGCCTGGAAACAGGTCCCGGCGTGGGCGTCGACACCAAGGGCGGCGTCGAGCGCATGCTCGCCCGCTTGGAGCAGGCCGCCGAAGGGCGCGTAGGTGCCGTCACCGAAGCCGAGGCCGCCGCGGTCCGCCTGGGCATCGCCCTGGGGCGAGTGCCCGAGGGCGTGATGGTGTGGGACGAGCACGCCGAGCCGGTGTTCGTCAACGAGGCGGCGTCGCGTTTCGAAGCGGTGCGCGACCGCGAGCCCCAAGCCGAAGAACTGGTGCGCAACCTGATCGAGGGCGCCCTCGCAGGCCGCGGCGAGGTCCGCACCCTCGACCTGTTCGGGCCGCCCCGGCAGAGCTTCGTGCTCCGGGCCGAGCCGCTCGACGACGGCGCCCGCAGCATCGGGGCGGTGCTGGTGGTGGAAGACGTCTCCGACCGCCGTCGCTTGGAGTCGGTGCGCCGTGACTTCGTGGCCAACGTGGGCCAGGAGCTCAAGGCCCCCGTCAGCGCCTTGGCCGTGCTGGTGGAAACGCTGGCACCCGAGCGCGACCCTGCGGTGTTCGCCCGCTTGTGCGACCGGCTGCGCACCGAGGCCGGGCGGGTCAGCCGGCTCATCGACGACCTGCTGGAGCTGAGCCGGGTCGAGGCCCAGGAGTCGCCGGTGCGCGAGGCCGTGCCGGTACACCTGGTGGTGGCCCAAGCTGTCGAACGGGTGCGGGGCACGGCCACCGAACGCAACGTGCGGTTGGAGGTCGACGACCCGCCCCGGCGCCTCACCGTGTTGGGCGACCGGCGCCAACTGCTGACCGCCGTGCACCACTTGGTGGAGAACGCAGTGAAGTTCTCCGAGGCGGGCGGGGTGATCGACGTAACGGTGACGACCGACGGGCCCGACCTGGAGATCGCCGTGCGCGACCGCGGCCCGGGGATTCCGGCGCGTGACCTGGAACGGATCTTCGAGCGGTTCTACCGGGTGGAGCGGCCCAAGGGGCGCGAGGTGCCGGGGACCGGGTTGGGCTTGGCCATCGTGCGCCACGTTGCCGGGCACCACGGCGGGCATGTGTCGGTGAAGTCGACGGAGGGACAGGGCTCGAAGTTCACCCTGCGGCTGCCTGCCGGGCCGCGAGCGGTGACGATCAGCGCCCGCGCGGGCTGAAGCTCAGCGGCGGCTGAAGCGCGACTTGCGGCCGGGGGTACCGGCGCGGCTGGGCAGTACGTCGTCGTCGCCTCGGCTCCACGAGCGCACCGGCTCGGGTGCCACGGGCGCAGCGGGGATCTCGGCGATCAGTTCGGCCAAGTCGGGCTCCGGCTCGGCCGGGGCGGCCGACAGCGCCTCGGTCAGGGCGGAGGCGAGGTCGTCGTCGATGCGCCGCCGTGACGTGGGGTCGACGTGCGCCGCCATCTCCCGCTCAGCGGCGGGGGCGTCGGCGGGGGGACCGGGGGTCCAGTTGGCGAACGCCTGGTCGAGATGGGCCTCGTCGGCCCATTCGGGCGTGGTGGTGGGAGCGGGAGCGGGGGCACTGCCGGCGTACACGTCACCGAGCACCTTCGAGAGATCCATGCCATGTATGTCGGCCTTTGAGCCGCCGGGCTTGACCCTACGATGGCCGGCGTGCGCGGCGACGACGGGTGGCGGCCTCTTTCCGGGCCGGCGCAGGGGCATCCGGTCAACCTCGGCGCCTCCCCGTTCGGCCGCTTGGCAGTGGCCCACGCCCTGACCGTGGCGGGCGACGCCCTGATCACCATCGCCTTGGCCGGGTCGCTGTTCTTCGACATCTCGCCCAACGCAGCACGGGGCCGGGTCACGCTGTCGTTGGTGCTGTCGATGGCGCCCTTCGCCGTGGTGGCGCCCTTCCTCGGCCCCGCCGTCGACCGGGTGCGAGGCGGGCGGCGGTTCATGATGGCGGCGGTCGCCTTGGCCCGGGCCGTCACCTGCCTGTTCATGGCGGGGGTGCTCAACCAGTTGTGGTTGTTCCCCGCCGCCTTCGCTGCCTTGGTGCTGGGCAAGACGCACTCGGTGACCAAGAGCTCGCTGGTGCCCAGCGTGGTCTCCTCGGAGGAGGGACTGGTCGAGGCCAACGCCAAGCTCGCCCTGTCCGGCGTGGTGGTGGGGCTGCTGGCTGCGGCGCCGGGCGTGGCCATCCTCAAGCTGGCCGGTGCGGAATGGGTGGTGCGGGTGGCGGGCGTGGTGTTCCTGCTCGCCGCCGTGGCTGCCACCCGGATCGTGACCGTGCGCGCCGACGGACGTGAGAGCGGGGAGGCGCCGGCGGTGCCGGTGAGCGACGCAGGCATCGCCACCGCCGGCGTGGCCATGGGTGCGCTGCGAGCGTCGGTGGGGTTCCTGACGTTCCTCTTGGCCTTCGCCCTGCGCCGTGACGGCGCGCCGTCGTGGGTGTTCGGCGCCGCCTTGTTGGCCAGCATGGTGGGTTCGTTCGTGGGCTCGGTCACGGCCGGGCCGCTGCGGCGAGCGATGAGCGAGGAGCGGTTGCTGACCGCCGCCTTGGGGGTGCTCGGGGTGGGCGGCCTGGTGGCGACGTTCGTGTCGGACCGGGTGGGTGCGGCGCTGCTGGCCGCCGTCGTCGGGCTGGCGGCAGGCGGAGGCAAGCTGGCCTTCGACTCCCTGGTGCAGCGCGACGCCCCGCACGCCGTGCGGGGGCGGTCGTTCGCCCGCTTCGAAGCGTTGTTCCAACTGGCATGGGTCGGCGGCGCCTTGCTGCCGGTGGTGCTCCCCATCCCCTTGACCGGCGGCTTCTACGTGCTGGCCGCGGTTGGCCTGGTGTGTGCCGGTGGGTACGGGATGCAGCAACGATGATGCGCGTCCTCGTCCTGTCCGACACCCACCTGCGCCCCGGCCTGCGCAAGCGGCTGCCCGACGAGGTCTACGACGAGTTGGCGCGGGCCGACGCCGTGCTGCACGCAGGCGACATCGTCACGGCCGACCTGGTGCACGAGTTGTCGGGGTTCGCGCCCGTGCACGCCGTGCTCGGCAACAACGACCTCGACCCCGCCTTGTCGCACCTGCCCGAGCGCACGGTGCTCGACCTCGACGACGTGCGGGTGGCGATGGTGCACGACAGCGGGCCGTCCACCGGCCGTGAGGGCCGCATGCGGCGGCTGTTCCCGGACGCCGACGTCGTCGTGTTCGGCCACAGCCACATCCCGTGGGACCGGCCCGGCATCGACGGGCAGTTGCTGTTCAACCCGGGTTCGGCCACCGAGCGGCGGGCCCAGCCCGACCACACCTACGGGGTGTTGGAGCTCGACGACGGCCGGGTGGCCGCCCATCGCATCGTGGTCATTCCTCGGGGAAGCTGATCCGCTCCAGCCACAGGCCGGGGGCGTCGACCTCGGCCGGGGTGGGCAGCGTGCGCTCCGACTCCCACAAGCGCGAGAGCCCCTCGTCGCCCGCCCGTTCCAGCACGCCGCGCACGAAGGCCGCGCCCCGGTCGTACTGGGGCTGGCCCAACTCCAGGCCGAAGAGGTGCTCGACGAAGCGGTCGCCTTCGCCCCGTTCCACCCGCCGTCGTTTGAGCGCTTCGCTGAGCGATCCGTAGGACCCCACCAGGCCACGGCCGACGCTGTCCATGACGTGGTCGACGTAGCCCTCGACGGCTGCAGTCACCGCCTCGATGCGGGGCAGGAGCCGGCGCTGCTCGTCGCTCTGGATGGCGCCGAGCACCGATTCCGGGTCGGCCATGGCCGCTTGGAACGAGCTCGGGTCGGTGGGGTCGAAGGCGCCGAAGCGGTCGTCGAAAGCGGCGGCCTCGGGGCGGAAGCCCGATACGTAGGCGGTCAGCAGCTCTTCCAGCCGAGCCCGCACGTGGGGGCGGTTGAGCACGGCGTGGTGGGCCACCTCGTTGAGGCAGACCCACAGCCGCAAGTCGTCGACGGGCAGGCTCCAGTCGGCCGCGAAGGCGTCGATGTTGGCGGGCACCAACACGATGGTGGCCGACGCCGGGCGGGGGATGGGCAGGTCGTATTGGCCGAAGGCTCGTTGGGCCAGGTGGCCCACCATGGAGCCCGCCTGGAAGCCCATCATCACCGGGCCGAGCACCTGGCCCAGGTTGCCGAGGAAGTCGGGCGTGGCGTCGGTCGGCTCGCCGTCGGGCACCGCCGCCAAGCCGGAGGCCAGCCGTTCCAGCAGCGTGGTGTAGTCGCGCAGCGTGCGAGAGGCCCACTCGGCCTTGCCCACCACCTCGGCCTTGAGGATGCCGTCGGTCAGCCCCGTGGTGGTGGCCACGTGCAGGTCGGCCACCCGCACCAGTTCTTCCAGCCGAATGCGCTGGAGTGGCTCGACGTTGGCCTCGGGCTCGGTGCCCACGGCGAGGTACTGCGCCATCTGCCGGGCGATCTCCCAGTGCACGGGCCCGGAGCTGATGAAGAGCCTGGCCAGGTCGCCGAAGATGGGAAGGCCCTCGAACGGATTGCCGCCGCCGAGTGGACCGGGGGTGCTCACAGGGGCATGGTAGGTCGCATGCGCACGATTGCCGTCACGGGGGCGGGCACCGGATTGGGGCGGCGAGTGGCCGCCGAGCTGCAGGACGACCCCGGCGTGAGCGCCGTGGTGTCGATCGACGAGGCCGACGACTTGAAACAGCGCCTCCACGGCGTCGATGCGGTCGTCCACCTGTCGGGCGACCTGCGGCCCGTGCTCGACGCGGCAGGCGACGCATCGGTGCGGGTGCTGGTCTTCCTGTCGAGCGCCACCGTCTACGGAGCCTGGCCCGACAACCCGGTGCCGTTGTCGGAGGACGCGCCGTTGCGGCCCAATCCCGGCTTCGAGCCCGCGGTGACAACGGCCGAGGCCGAGCGGCTGGCGGCCGAGTGGAAGGACGACCATCCCGGCACCGTCGTCTGCGTGCTGCGGCCGACCGTGTGCGTGGGCCCGGGCGCCGACCTGTCGCTGTCGCGGGCGTTGGCGGGCACCGTCGGGTTCCGGCCCGCCGAAGCAGCGCGTCCGGTGCAGTTCCTGCACATCGACGACCTGTGCTCCGCCGTGCTGTTCGCCCTGCGCACCGGGCTCGACGGCGCCTACAACGTGGCGCCCGACGGGTGGGTGCCCGACGAGACGGCGCGGGCGCTGGCGGGCGGGACGGCCCGGCTGGCGTTGCCCGAACGGGTGTCGCGGCCGCTGCACGCGGCGTGGCGAGCATTGTCGGCGGCCCGGCCGGTGCCGGGCGTGGAGCCCTACACACGCCACCCGTGGGTGGTGGCCAACGACCGGTTGGTGGCCGCAGGCTGGAAGGCCGAGCACACCAACGAGGAGGCCTACGTCCTGACGGGCGAAGGGTCGAAGCTGGAGATCAGCCCCCGCCGTCGCCAAGAGGTGGCGTTGGGCGTGACGGCCGCCGCCGGCGTCGGCTTGGTGGCCGGCGTCGTCGCCCTGCTGCGCCGCAAGGCTCGCCGCCGTTAAGCAGTCGGCCGCGGCGTGAGGGTGGCGACGGCCCGGTGGTGGGACTTGTCGCGGATGTAGGTGATGTCGACGGCTTGTCCCGGCCGGCGTGAGCGCAGCAGCACCTTCAAGGCGCTCATCGACTCGATGGTGGTGCCGTCGACCGACACGATCACGTCGCCAGGCCGCAACCCCACGGCGGCGGCGGGACTGCCCGCCCGCACTCGCCGCACCAGCGCGCCGCCGTCGATGCCGACCTTGGCCGCGTCGCCCGCCGACATGTCGTCACCGTCGACCCCGAGCCAGGCGTGTACGACCCGGCCTGTCGACATAAGTTGCTCGGCCACGTCGCGGGCAACGTCGACGGGCGTGGCATAACCGCCGTCGAGGCGAGCGGTCACGCCGATCACCGCGCCCGAGGAGTCGACCAGCGGCCCGCCCGCAGAGGCGGGGTCGACCCGCACGTCGGTCTGGATCATGTCGAGCAGCAAGGCGCCGTTGGGTACCCGCACCTCTCGTCCCAGCGCCGAGATGACCCCCACCGACAGCGAGTTGCCGACGACCACGGTCACCTGCCCGGGCTTCAGCGTGGCCACCGAGCCCATCGTCGCCGTGGCCATGCCCGTGCGCGGCACCTTGATCACGGCGATGTTGGTCTCGGGGTCGCGGCCGACGACCGGCGAGGTCTGCACCTGCCCGTCGCCCAGTACCACCGCCACCTCGGGCAGCCCTTCGACCACTTGGTGGTTGGTGACCACCCACCCGTCGCTGCGGTACACGACACCTGCGCCGAGGACAGCCGCCTCGCCCACCTTGCGCAGCTCGACCACCGCGGGGCGGGTGCGATCGGCGATCTCCACGATCCCGGCGCCGGGCGTGACTCCCAGCACCTGCGTCGACTCCCGCTGCACGACGGTGCGGATGGTCGACGTGCGAGCGCCCAGCAAGCCCGTCACGGTCAGCACGCCGGTGGCCAACAACGCCCCGATGACCCCGGCCAACAGGGTGGACGGCCACATGCGGGCCTCCCGTCGAGACCGCCGCCGAACGGGCGGATGGGAGGCAATCTCCGAGGGGTGCCGCCACAGCCGGTCGTCGGGCGGGAGCAGCGGGGGTACGGGCTCGTCGTCGCCGAGTCCGTCGTCGAGCTCCATGGCGACGAAGGATACCGACCGCTTCCTCCCACGAAGGGTCGGGCAACCCTCGTACCATGAGGGGTGTGGATGCACCTCGGCAGGCGGACGACTGGATCGGGCTGACGGCCCACGAACTTCCCGTCGCCGCCGTCGCGGCCTGGGTGCCCAAGCCTTACTGCGGCGCCTACGTCGTGTTCGCAGGCACCGTGCGCGACCACGCCGAGGGCCGCTCAGGGGTCACGTCGCTGGAGTACGAGGCCTACGCGGAGGAGGCCGAAGCCCGCATGCAGGCCATCGCCGCGGAGGCCCGCACCCGCTGGCCCGACGTGGGCCGCATCGCCCTGTTGCACCGCACCGGCCTCCTCCACCTGACCGACGTGTCGGTCGTGGTCGCCGTCAGCACCCCCCATCGGGGGGAGGCGTTCGAGGCAGGCCGCTGGTGCATCGACACGCTCAAGCACACCGTCCCCATCTGGAAGAAGGAAACGTGGGAAGGCGGCGCCGACTGGGGGACCGGCGCCAACGACGTCGAAGAGGTCTCGACCCGATGAGCAACCTGCTCTACCTGCTCATCGCCCTGGGGCTCAGCATCTTGGGCTCGGTGATCCTGTGGTACCGCCACAGCAAGCCCCGCTCGCTCGAGTCGGGCATCACCGAGTTCAGCCGCGAACTACGGGCGCTGGCGCCCGAGGGGGAACGGGAGTCGAAGCCTGGCTAGGGACCTCGCCATCGACCTGGGCACCGCCAACACGCTCGTGTACGCGCGCGGGCAGGGCATCGTGCTCAACGAGCCCACCGTCATCGCCCTCAACACCAAGACCCAGGACGTGCTGGCCATGGGCCACGAGGCCTGGCAGATGATCGGCCGCACGCCGGGCTACATCCAGGCCGTCCGCCCCTTGCGCAAGGGCGCTATCACCGACTTCGACATCACGCAGCGCATGATCCGCCTGCTGCTCAAGCGCAGCGGCGTCAACCGGTTCAACCGGCCCCGCGTCGTCATCTGCGTGCCGTCGGCCATCACCGAGGTGGAGCGCCGCGCCGTCGAGGAAGCAGCGCGGCGGGCGGGCGCGGCCGACGCCCAGCTCATCGGCCAGCCCATGGCGGCCGCCATCGGCGCGGGCCTGCCCATCCACGAGCCGCTCGGCAACATGGTCGTCGACATCGGCGGCGGCACCAGCGAGACCGCGGTCATCTCCCTCGGCGGCATCGTGGCCCTGCAGGCCATCCGGGTGGGCAGCTTCGACATCGATGCGTCGATCCAGACATACGTGCGCCGCGAGTACGGCATCGCCATCGGCGAGCGCACGGCCGAGGAGATCAAGGTCGCCATCGGCAGCGCCTACCCGACCGAGGACGAGGTGAAGGCCGAGGTGCGGGGCCGCGACCTCATGACCGGCCTGCCCAAGAACGTGATCCTGTCGCCCGAGGAAGTGCGCCTGGCCATCGAGGAACAAGTGGGCGCCATCGTCGACTCGGTCATCCAGTGCCTCGGCCAAGCCCCGCCGGAGCTGGCCCAGGACTTGATCGTGCAGGGCATCCACCTGGTCGGGGGTGGCGGCATGCTGCGAGGCCTCGATCGTCGGTTGGCGCAGGAGACGGCCATCCCCGTCCACTTGGTCGACGCCCCGCTGGAGTGCGTGGTGCTCGGAGCGGGCAAATGCCTCGAGGCGTTCGAGTCCCTGAAGGTGATGTTCATGGGGGCGCACCGCTGAGGTAAGAAAGTGTGACGGGCGACACAAGAAATCGCTCGACGCGTGCAAGGATGCCCATTGGATGACGCCGGCTGAGGGCAGTCCCCCCATCCTCCGAGTCAGCAACGTCGAGGTCGTCTACAACGACGTGATCCTCGTGTTGCGGGGCGTCAGCCTGGAGGTGCCCCACGGTTCGATCGTGGCGCTGCTGGGCGCCAACGGTGCGGGCAAGACCACCTTGTTGCGCTCGATCTCGGGCTTGCTCAAGGTGCACCGGGGCGTGGTCACCAAAGGAAGCATCGAGCTCGACGGCGCCGACATCCGCGACCTCGACCCCGCCACCATCGTGCGCAAGGGCGTGAGCCAGGTGATGGAGGGGCGGCGCATCTTCGCCGAGCTCACCGTCGACGAGAACCTCAAAGCGGGTGGCTTCACCCGGCGCGACAAGAGCGAACTGAAGGCCTCGTACGAGCGGGTCATGGAGTTGTTCCCGGTGCTGGCGCAGCGGCGGAAGTCGACGGCGGGCTACTTGTCGGGCGGCGAGCAGCAGATGCTGGCCATCGGCCGAGCCCTGATGGCGTCGCCCCGCCTCATCCTCTTCGACGAGCCGTCGCTCGGCTTGGCTCCCCGGATCGTGGAGCAGATCAGCGGCATCATCCGCGACATCAACGCCTCGGGCACGAGCGTGCTGCTCGTCGAGCAGAACGCCACCATGGCTCTCAACATCGCCGACTACGGCTACGTCATGGAACACGGCAAGGTCGTCAAGGACGGGCGCGCCGAGGAACTGTTGGCCGACAAGGACATCCAGGAGTTCTACCTGGGCGTCGGCGAGGCAGGCCGCAAGTCGTTCCGCGACGTCAAGAGCTACCGCCGCAAGAAGAAGTGGAGCGCGTAGTGACTCCGCTGCTGGAGGTCGAGCACCTCACCCTGCGCTTCGGCGGCGTCACCGCCTTGGCCGACGTGAGCTTCACCGTCGACCCCGGCGAGCTCTTCGCCGTCATCGGCCCCAACGGCGCAGGCAAGACGTCGATCTTCAACTGCCTCAACCAGGTGTACCGCCCGCAGGAGGGCTCCATTCGGCTGGAGGGCACCGAGCTCATGGGCAAGCGGCCCGCCGCCACCGCCGCCCTCGGCATCGCCCGCACCTTCCAGAACCTCGGCCTGTTCGTGAACCTCGACGTGGTCGACAACCTCATGCTGGGCCGCCACATCCTCATGCGCACCGGCTTCTTCTCCGGCGCGTTGTGGCTGGGCCGGGCGAGACGGGAAGAGGTCGCCCACCGCCGCCGGGTGGAGGAGATCATCGACCTGCTGGAGTTGGCGCCCTATCGGCGCAGCCACGTGGGGTCGCTGCCCTACGGCATCCAGAAGCGCATCGAGCTGGGCCGGGCACTGGCCATGGACCCCAAGCTGCTGCTGCTCGACGAGCCGGTGGCGGGCATGAACCTGGAAGAGACCGAGGACATGGCCCGCTACATCCTCGAGGTGAAAGAGGAGCTGGGCACCTCCATGGTCCTGGTCGAGCACGACATGCACATGGTCATGGACATCGCCGACCGGGTGATGGTGCTCGACTTCGGCCTCGTCATCGCCTCGGGCTCGCCCGCCGAAGTACAGGCCGACCCCCGGGTCATCGAGGCCTACCTCGGCGCCGGTGCGGAAGGAGCGGACCTCAATTGACTGCGACCGTCGACACGCCCCGCACGCTCGCCACCGCCACGTCGCTGCCCGGCCTCCTCGTGCAGCGGGCGGGCGAACGGCCCACCGCCGTTGCCTTGCGCAAGAAGGACCTGGGCCGCTGGCGGGAGTACACGTGGGACGAGTACCTCACCCGCGCCGCCCGCGTCGGCCTCGGCCTGCTGGAGCTCGGCGTGCAGCCCGGCGACCGGGTGGCCATCCACAGTGAGAACCGCCCGGCCTGGATGCTGGCCGACATGGGCATCCAAGGCATCGGCGCCGTCACCGTCGGCGTGTACCCCACCAGCCCGGCCGCCGAGGTGGAGTACCTGCTGAGCCATTCCGAGTCGGTGGTGCTCATCGCCGAGGACGAAGAGCAGCTCGACAAGGCGCTGGCGGTCCGCAAGAACCTGCCCGACCTCCGCAAGATCGTGGTGATCGACACCCGCGGCGTGCGCGAGCTCGACGACCCCATGCTCATGACGTTCGCCGAGGTCGAGCAGTTGGGGGGCCGGCGCGAGACGAGCGAATGGCTCGACCGGGTCAGCGCCCTCGACCCCACCGAGCCTGCCGTCATCGTCTACACCTCGGGCACCACCGGCCCGCCCAAGGGCGCATTGATCTCGCACGCCAACCTCATGGCCGCGGCCGAGGTGGTCTCGAAGGTCTACGAGCCTCGAACCGACGACGAAGTGCTGTCGTACCTGCCGCTGTGCCACATCGCCGAGCGCCTCACGTCGGCCATCGACGCCTTGGCTGCGGGCTACATCGTGAACTTCGGCGAGGGCGGCGAGTCGTTCATGAGCGACCTGCAAGAGGTGCAGCCCACGTTCTTCCTGGGCGTGCCCCGGGTGTGGGAGAAGATGCTGGCCGGCATCCAGATCCGCATGAACGACGCCAGTTGGCTCAAGCGGGCCAACTACAGGTTCTGGATCAAGCAAGGGTCGCGCCTGGCCCGCAAGCGCATGAACGGCAAGCTCAACCCGCTCGACAAGCTCGTCTACGGGCTGGGGTGGCTGCTGCTGTTCCGGTCGTTGCGCCAGAAGCTCGGGCTGGGCCGGGTGCGCGTGGCGCTGTCGGGTGCGGCGCCGATCGCGCCGCAGGTGCTGGAGTTCTTCTGGGCCCTCGGCGTTCCCGTGCGCGAGGGCTACGGCCAGACCGAGGGCACGGCGCTCGCCACCTACACCCCCGACGACCGGGTGAAGATCGGCACCGTGGGCAAGGCCCTTCCCGGCGTCGAGCTCAAGATCGCGGACGACGGCGAGATCCTGGTGCGGGGTGCGGGCGTCTTCATCGGCTACTTCAAGAACGAGGCCGCCACCCGCGAGACCGTCGATGCCGAAGGCTGGCTCCACACCGGCGACGTGGGCGTGCTCGACGACGACGGCTTCCTCAAGATCACCGACCGCAAGAAGGACATCATCATCACCGCGGGCGGCAAGAACATCTCGCCGTCGGAGATCGAGAACCGGCTGAAGGTGTCGCCCTACATCCGCGAGGCCGTCGTCATCGGCGACCGGCGCAAGTACCTCACCGCGCTCATCGGCGTGGAGCCCGACACCGTGGGCGACTGGGCCACCCGCCGCCGCTTGTCGTTCACGACCTATCGCGACCTCACCACCAAGCCCGAGGTGCGGGCGCTGGTGCAGGAGGTGGTCGACGAGGTGAACAAGGAGCTGGCGCAGGTCGAGACGATCAAGCGCTTCGAGCTCATCCCCAAGGAGCTCGACCACGAAGAAGGCGAGCTGACGGCGACGCAGAAGGTCAAGCGCTCCGCCATCGCCAAGGAGTTCGACGACCTCATCGAGGCCATGTACCGGTGACGAACTTCCTCCAGCTCTGTTTCGCGGGCGTCGCCATCGGTGCGCTGTACGCGTTGGTGGCGCTGGGGTTCGTGGTCATCTACAAGGCCACCGGCGTCATCAACTTCGCCCAGGGCGGTCTGGTGCTGCTGGGGTGCTACCTCACCTACAACATCCATCAGACCTGGGGCGTGCCCTTCTACCTCAGCATCCTGCTGGCCATGGTGGCGTGCGCCTTGTTCGGCGCCGCCATCGAACGTTTCGTGCTGCGGTGGATGGTGGGCCAGCCCACCTTCGCCGTGCTCATGCTCACCATCGGCCTGCTGTCGATCATCGACCCGGCGGTCACCGCGGTGTGGGGCTTCGACCGCCTGAACCTCGGTGACCCGTGGGGGATCGAGGTGCTCAAGTCGGGCGAGGTGGTCTTCGCCGTGAAGGACATCTGGACCATCGTGCTGGCGGCCGTCGTCCTGCTCGCCTTCTTCCTGTTCTTCCGGTACTCCAGCATGGGCGTGGCCATGCGAGCAACCGCCTTCGACCAAGAGGCGGCCATCGCCCAGGGGATCTCGGCCCGGCGGGTGTTCGCCCTGTCGTGGGCCATCGCCGGCGCAGTGGCGACGCTGGCGGGCGTGATGCTGGCCGCCGGCGCCGGCGGCGTGCGTCCCGACATCCAGTACATCGCCCTGATCGCCTTTCCGGCCATCATCCTCGGCGGCCTCGACTCGCCCGCGGGCGCCGTGGTCGGCGGCATCATCATCGGCCTTACGCAGACGCTCACGGCGGGCTACCAGCCCGAGTACGCGCCGTGGCTGGGCAACGGCTTCAACGGCGTCATGCCCTACCTGGTGATGATCGTGATCCTGATGGTGCGGCCCTACGGGTTGTTCGGTACGCCTGAGGTTCGGAGGGTCTGATGCGCCTGCGCAACCTCAACATGACCCGCGACTACGCAGACGACCTCAAGCTGTTCCGCACGCGCCAGTCGAAGGCGTCGATCGTCGCCGTGCTCGCCTTGGCGCTGTTACTGCCGGTGCTGTTGCCCGACGACTTCTGGCTGAGCGTGCTGGTCTACGCCGGGATCTTCGCCATCGGTGCCATCGGCCTCAACCTGCTGAGCGGTTACACGGGACAGGTGTCGCTCGGGCACGCCTTCTTCATGGCGTGCGGGGCGTACACCACGATGATGCTCGGCACCAGGCACGAGCTTCCCCTCCCGGTATGGCTGCTGGCATCGGCCGTGGTGGGCGGGCTCGTCGGCGGCATCGTCGGGCCCTTCGCCTTGCGGCTGCGCGGCAACTACCTCGCCGTCATCTCGCTGGGCCTCGTGTTCCTCGGCCAGCACGTCTTCGAGAACTGGGAGTCGCTGACCGGCGGCCCCGGCGGCAACGGCTCCACCGCACCGCTGTCGCTCGGGTTCCTCGACTTCAACGCCCTGGCGGTGGGCGGACGGGCCTACACCCGCAACCAGAGCTTCTTCTGGCTGGTGTGGGCGCTCGTGTTCCTGTCGCTGCTGATCGCCAAGAACATCGTGCGCAGCCGACCGGGGCGGGCCATGCAGGCTATCCGCGATCGTGACGTCGCCGCCCAGGTGATCGGCGTGAGCCTGGGGCGCTACAAGGTCGGTGCGTTCGTGGTGTCGAGCGCGCTTGCGGCCATGGCCGGCGCCTTGTTCGCCACGTACCAGCAGTTCATCGCACCCGACTCGTTCAACCTCTTCCTGTCGATCCAGTTCGTGTTCATGATCATCGTCGGGGGCATCGGCACCGTCTTCGGCTCGGTGATCGGCGCCCTGTTCGCAGGCCTGCTCCCCGCGTTGGTGAGCAAGTACGGCGGCAGCATCCCCTTCATTGAGCAACAACCAGGAGCGGGTGGGTTGACCGTGTTCCAGGTCAACCAGATCGCCTTCGGGGTGCTCATCATCCTGTTCCTGATCCTCGAGCCGCGCGGGTTGGCCGCCGTGTGGCTTCGCATCAAGGCCTACTTTCGGGCCTGGCCATTCTCGTATTGACCATGCAACTCGTATTGACCAAGCAAAAGGAGAGCTGATGAAACGAAAGAACCTGCGGTGGCTGTCGGCGGTCCTGTCGGTCGTGGCGCTGCTGGGCGCCGCGTGTGGCGGGTCCGACGACGACGATGCCGGCGGCGACAACGGCAACAAGACGTTGCAGGCGGCCCCGGGCTTCGACCCGGCCGCAGGCGTCATCCGTCTCGGTGTCATCAGCCCGCTCACGGGGCCGGTGGCGGCTATCGGCGTGCCCCTGACGGCGGGCAACCGGGTGTGGTTCGACCACATCAACGCCCAGGGCGGCATCGCCGGCAAGTACAAGATCGAGCTTGACGCCAAGGACAGCCAGTACATCCCCCAGAACGCCATCCAGCGCTACAACGAGATCAAGAACAACGTCGTGATGTTCGCCCAGCTTCTGGGCACGCCGTCGACGAACGCGGTGCTGCCGCAGCTCAAGACCGACAACATCGTGGCGTCTCCTGCGTCGCTCGACGCCGAGTGGGTGCGTCAGCCCAACCTCCTGCCCATCGGCGGGCCGTACCAGATCCAGATGATCAACGCCGCCGACTGGCTCATGAAGGAAGGCGGGGGCCAGGGTAAGACCATCTGCACCATGACCCAGGACGACGTCTACGGCCAGGCAGGCCAGCAGGGCGTCGACTTCGCGGCGAAGGAGCTCAACTTCACCGTGAAGACGCAGGCCAAGTTCAAGGGGTCGGCCCCCGACTTCACCGCCCAGGTCCAGCAGCTCAAGGGCGCCGGGTGCCAGGTCGTGTTCCTCGTGTCGACCCCGACCGACACCGGCAAGGCCTTGGGCACAGCGGCCCAGCAGGGCTTCGCGCCGCAGTGGATCGGCCAGTCGCCCAGCTACATCGGAGCGTTGGCCCAGTCGGCGCTGAAGGACTACCTGGCCCGCACCTTCTACCTGGCCGGTGAGGGCTCCGAGTGGGGCGATCCCGCGGTGCCCGGCATGAAGCCCATGCTCGACCGCCTGCGCGACTACCAGCCGAGCCAGCAGCCCGACTACTACTTCGCCTTCGGCTACAACCAGGCCCGGGCCGTGACCCAGGTGCTGGAGAAGGCCGTCGAGCTCGGCGACCTGGGCCGGGAGGGCATCAAGCGGGCCATGGAGCAGGTGGGCACGCTGACATTCGACGGGTTGAGCGGTGACTACAAGTACGGCCCGGCCGCCGAGCGCGAGCCGCCCCGCACGAGCACCCTCTTCAAGATCAACCCGGACAAGCCCATCGGCATCGAGCGGGTGAAGTACGACTACACCTCGGACGCCGCCA
The DNA here is from genome assembly GCA_035536915.1 of Acidimicrobiales bacterium. Lineage (NCBI taxonomy): Bacteria > Bacillati > Actinomycetota > Acidimicrobiia > Acidimicrobiales > Acidimicrobiales bacterium. The sequence goes on along the minus strand of DATLNE010000001.1, from coordinate 21,329 downwards.
AGAAGTACACATTCGCCGAGGCGAAGTAAGCACCGAACGTTGTCGAGAAAGGCCCGCCCCCACTGGGGGCGGGCCTTTCTCATTCTCGGAGCAGGTCCTCGGCTGCTTGGCGGACCTGCCAGTCGCGGTCGACGAGTGCTCGTTGCAGGGCGGCGTCGACCTCGGGGCCCTCGAAGGGGGCAAGGGCGAGCACGGCGCGTCGGCGCACGGCGGGCTTGTCCTCGGTGGCGACGAGGATGGCGGCCAACCCGCCCTCGGCGCCGATGGCGCCCAGTGCGGCCACCGCCGCCTCGCGGCACAGCGGGTCCTTGTGGTGGAGGGCGATGGCACTGAGGGCGGCGACGGTGCCGTCGTCGTCGTGGCCTTGTTCACCCAGCGCCCACGCCGCCGCTTCCACCACGGTGGTGTCGCCGTCGGCCAGCGAGTCGACGAGCTCGACGCCGGGGTGAATGGCGGCCAGTTCGCAGGCGCGGCGGCGCACCGCGGGGTCGGGGTCGGCCAGGCCCGCCCGCAGGTCGTCGTCGGTGAGGGCATCGGCGCGGGCCAGGGCACCGAGGGCGGTGGCCCGGGTGCCGGGGTGGCCGTCGCCCAAGCCGGCGCGGGCGCTGCGTTCGTCGCCTGCGTGGCCCGCAAGGGCCACCTGGCGTCGGCGGCGGGCGTGCTCGGTAACGTGGTCGTCCCCGGTCATCGGTGAACGAGAGGTTGGCCGAGCTTGTGAGCAAACGCCAGAGGACGGGTGAGCAGCTGCTGGTTGCCGCCCGTCAGGTCTTCGAAGAACGCGGCTACCAAGGCGCGTCGGTCGGTGCCATCACCGAAGCGGCGAACATGTCGCACGGCACGTTCTACCTGTACTTCCGCAACAAGGAGGACGCCTTCGCCAACGTCATGGCCGACGTGGCGGGCGACATCCACCGGCAGGCGGAGGAGCCGTGGAGCGGCGACCTGGCCTCGACGGTGCGGCGAGCGGTGACCGGCGCCTTCGGCGTGTTCGCCGCCCACAAGGGGCTGTGGCGGTGCCTGCTCGAAGGCATGCACTCGAGCGCGGCGCTGGAGCGCATGTGGACCGACTTGCGCCGCCCCTTCATCCAGCGGGTGGAGCGGCTGTTGGCGCTGTTGGTGGAGCGCGGAGAGGTGCGGGCGCTCGACCCCTCGTCGACCGCCTACGCGCTTGTGGCCATGGTCGAGTGGTCGGCCATCGCCCACGTGGAGTTCGGCGAACCGCCCTCGGGCGAGGCGCTGGCCGAGACGTTGGCCGACCTGTGGCTGCACGCGGTGTACGGCGGCGCCACACTGGCGGGATGCGTCCCGACACCCGCCGCCTCCTGACGGTCCTCGTCGTCGGCCTGCTGCTGTCGGGCCTCGGCGCCGTCGTGGTGGAGCGGACGACCGAGGCGCCTGCGGTCGCCGTCGACAACCCGGTGGCCGAGGTGCCGGTGTCGACGACGGTGGCGGCGCCGGCCGGGTCGTCGACCACCACCACCGTGCGCGGGCCGGTCACGCCACCCGCCGACCCCTACGCGGCCGAGCCCATCGTGGAGATCGGCACCATCGAGATCCCCAAGATCGGGTTGGTGCACCGGCTCTACCACGGCATCAGCCTGCGCAACATCGACAAGGGCCCGAGCCACTGGCCGGGCACGGCCATGCCGGGAGAGAACGGCAACGTCGTCATCGCCGGGCACCGGGTGACCCACTCGCGCCCGTTCCGCAACATCGACAAGCTGGTCGCCGGCGACGAGGTCGTCTTCGACCTAGGTGGCGTGCGCACCGTGTACCTGGTGACCGAGTCGTTCGTGGTCACACCGCGGCGGGTCGACATCGCCGATCCCACGCCCACGCCGACGGCAACGTTGTTCGCCTGCCATCCGCCCGGCTCGGCCAAGCAGCGCTACGTGGTGCGCCTGGCGCTCCGGCCGTAGGTCGGTCAGAGGTCGAGCAGATAGGTCAGGGTGCGGCCGACCGAGAACATGACGCCGGGGTCCGTGCTCCCCAGTCGCGCCACCAGGCGCCGGTCCGAGATCGACTTCACGTCTTCGCACTTGGCGTAGCTCACTTCCGACAAGCCGGAGTCGCGTGGCTCTATCTCGATGTGCGACGGCAGTCCCCGGCGTGCGGTGGTGAGAGGGACGACGACCACCACGCCGGCGGGGCCTTCGTTCAGCGCATCGGCGGAGACGACGAGCGCAGGACGGCGCCCAGCCTGTTCACGCCCGACGGGCTCCCCGAAGTCGACCAACCACAGTTCACCCCTGCGTGGCCTCACTTCGAGTGGTCGCGGGTGGCGCCTTCTTCCGCCGCCCGTTCAGCCTCGACGGCGGCCCACGCGGCCCCGTCGTTCCGCAGGTCCTCGTAGCGGGCGTTGAGGCTCTCGAAGAAGATGCGCCGCTCGAGCGCGTCGAGCGCGTCCTCGACCACAGCCGTCATGGGCCGGCCGGTGGCGTTGGCCAGCGCGGCGAGCCGGTCACGCGTTCGTATCGGGACTCTGATCGTCGTGCTCACACCAACAGTCTACTGCTTCGTCTACTTTTTCGTAGACCTCCGTTCGGAGGAACGTTGCTCAAGTGCCGGCCAGCGGGGGTCGATGGCTAGTCCCGGAAAGGAGTGGTCATGTCGCACATGGTCGTCTTCCGGAGCGCTGACGGGAAGCCGGGCTACCACCAAGCCGAATCCCTCGATGAAGCGGTTCGGTTCGTGGAGCACCTGCGGAACCAGGAGGGTGTCACCGACACCCGGCTGTTCCACATGCAGGAGATCCCGCTTGAAGTCCGCACCTACTACCGCGTCGAGGTTGCTGCCTCGGCCGACGCTGCGCCTGTGGTCGAAGAGGCCGAGCGCGCCGTTGGCATGATGGACGACCCGGTCGTCGTCGAGCCCATGTCGGGCAACGGCGCCGCCGCGGGCCGGTTCAACCGCTTCAACCGCTGATCGCTCTGTAGTGCAGGTCGTCTAGAAGCGCGTCGTCGGTCAGCCGACGGCGCGCTTCAGCGCGACCAGCGCCAAAGCGATGGCCACGGCCACCAAGCCCGCGCTGAGTACTCCGACCACGACCGACACGATCAGCAGGGCCACGCCTGAGCGCACGCGATGCTGGGCGGGGTCGGCGATGGCACGTTGGCGACGCTGTTCCGCCGGTGGGCCCGGCGGCGTGGCCCGACCAGGCGGGGCCGGCGTTGTGGCCGTGGGCGGCGCGTCCACCGGTCGGGGAAGCGGCGGGGCCGGCGTGGGCATCGGCGCACCGGGCGCACCGGGCGCACCGGGCGCACCGGGCAACGGCGGGACCGGACGCGGGACGGTCGACGGCCCAGCCGATTGCGGACCGGCGGCCGCGGGGGCGTGCGTCGTCGGGCTCGGTGGCACCGCCGTCTCGGGACGGGGGGGCGCGGGCGCACCGGGCGGCGGCGAGAACGAGGGCGGTCGCGGCGGGGCCGACGGAGGACCGGGTGCGGGCCCAGGCGGGGAAGTCGATGCCGGCGACGTCGGCTCGGGCCGTGTCGGACTCGGCGACGCAGAACCTGATTCGGGACGCGGAGAAGCAGTCGGCGTACCCGTCGCCGCAGATGCGGTCTCAGGCCGTGGCGACGGAGCGGGTGAACCCGGGAACCCGGAGGTGGCCTCGGGTCGCGGGGAAGCGGCGGGTGGAGCCGGTGCCGGGGCCGTGGGCTCGGGCCGCAGCGGTGCAGGAGGCGCACCTGCGGGCGACGGCTCGGGCCGCTGAGGATTCACCGGCGAACCCGTCGAACCCGTGGTAGCAACCTCGGGCCGCGACGGAGCGGGCGGCGAGCCCGGCGTCGCAGAGGGGGCCTCAGGCCGCGGAGGTGCGGCGGGCGAAGTCGGCGCCGCCGCGGCGGGCGCAGGCCGCGGCCATGAAGCCGGCTCGGGCGGCGACGGCGCATCGGTCGCCTCCGGACGCGCAGGCACATTCGGTGGCGCGGACCCCGGCTCAGGCCGCGGGGGAGCGGTCGACGGGCCCGGAGCGGGCGCCTGACGGGGCTGGTCGCCGGCCAAGCGGTCCCACCAGTCCTTGGTCGGCGCCGCCTCTGCCGCGGGCGAGGCGGCCGACTGCTCGGGCACGCGCGTGGTCTCGATCCACGCCCGCCATTCGTCGGCCGTCCACTCGAGCACCGGCTTGGTGCTCAGGTCGGGCGCCTTGGGCGCCTCCGGTCCCTCCTCGGGCTCCGTCATGGCGCGCCGACCAGGACGGCGCCGATAGCGGCCGGTTCCATGGCAGGCTGTCCCGCACACTTATTGCGGCCGCCCGGCCCACCCGCCGGCATCCCGAAGAGGCAAGTCACGGACGTGGACACGATCGACCCGATGGTAGTGCCCGACTCCGGGACGGGTGTGCCATCGGGGAGCGGCCTCCAACCGGCGCCCGAACGCCCCCTGTGGCTGCACTTCTGGTGGGTGCCGCACGTGGTCATCGGCCTTCTCACCCTCGCCGTCTCTCTCAACACCGATCTCCCGTACTACGCCATCGCACCCGGCGACGCCCGTGAGGTCGACGAGCTCATCCGGGCGCCCGAGGGTCGCCTCTACCCGAGCCGCGGCGAGGTCTACCTGGCCACCGTCTCCCTCCAGCGGGTCAAGGCGCTGGGCGCCGTGCAGGGCTGGCTCGACGACGAGGTCGACGTCGTGCCCGAAGAGCAGATCCTGGGCCGCACCCCGCCGGCGCAGTACCGCCAGCAGAACCTCCAGCTCATGGACGACTCCAAGGAGACGGCCATCGTCGTCGCCCTGCGCCAGCTCGGCCACAACGTGCCCGAGACCGGCAAGGGCGCCCTCGTCGTCCAGGTCAGCGACGGCTCACCGGCCTCCGGGCGCCTCGCCCCGGGCGACGCCATCACCGCCGTCGACGGCGTTCCGACGACCGTGTCGCAGGCCGCCGTCGACCGCATCCGCTCTCACCGGCCCGGCGAAGTCGCCCGCATCGAGGTGACCGACAGCAACGGCACCACCCGCATCGAAGAGGTTACCCTGGGCGAGCGAGAGGGCAACGCCTTCCTCGGCGTGGTCATGCAGACCAAGGACCGCCGCTTCGACAAGCCCTTCGAGGTGAACATCGACAGCGGTCGCATCGGCGGCCCCTCGGCGGGCCTGGCCTTCGCCCTCGGCCTCATCGAGCAGCTCTCGGCGGGCGAGCTCACCGGGGGCAAGAAGGTGGCGGTCACCGGCACCATCGACATGAACGGCGAAGTCGGCGAAGTCGGCGGGGTCGCCCAGAAGACGGCGGCCGTCCGCAACCAAGGAGCAGACGTCTTCCTCGTGCCGCCGGGCGAGTACGAGGTGGCGCTGTCGCACGCGGGCAGCAAGCTGCAGATCGTGAAGGTGGCCACCTTGGAGGAGGCCATCCAGGCGTTGGGCCGTCTCGGCGGCGACATCACGGCGGCCACAGCAGGGGGGAGCCGGTGACCCGAATTCCTGGGATCGCCCCGCTTCCCGCCGATAAGTAGACGTATGTCCGCTTCGGCCGCCCAGTTCCAGTTCGCCGCCGAATTCGTGCTGTTCCTCGCCTCGGCAGCGGGGCTGGCCCTCGTCGTCCTGCGCGGGGAGCTGGTGGCGCGCCCGCTCGGCTCCCGTGCCCTGTTGGCCGTCGGCTTCCTCTCCCTCTCCGCCGCCGCCTTCTTCCACGGCTCCAGCCTCATCGAAAGCGGCGACGACCCCCTCCTGCTCAGCCTGCGCGGCGCGGGCGTGGCCGCCTTGTTGTTCGGCTCCGTCCCGTGGTGCGGCGGGCGCACATCGCGCCGCCTCATGTGGGTGGGCATGGCCGGCACCGCGGCAGCCACCGTGGCGGCGGCCACGACCACGACCAGCAACGTCCCCGCCGCCTTGCTCGTCATCGGTGCCGCGGGCATCGGCTCGTCGGTGCTCACCGCCAGCCGCCGGTCCATCGCCGCCCGGGTGGCGGCCAGCGCGGCGGGCGCCCTCCTGCTGGTCGTGCTCGTGCTGTCGGTGGCGCTGTCGGCAGTCCTGGCCAACACCGTGGAGGACCAGGAGCTCACCCGCCTCGACGCCCGTGCCCGCTCGGAAGCGACCTTCGCCCGCCGGGAAGGGGCGGCCCGCCTGGCCGAAGCCAAGATCGTGGCCGCCAACCTCGGCAGCCAGCGGGCCCAGGCCATCCTCGACTTCACCGGCCCGGGCGAGGGCAACCTCAACCCCGAACTGGCGGCGTTGTCGTCGACCTACTTCCTCGGCACGCCCCTGGCCTTTGTGGCCCCGACCGGCGAGGTCCTCGGCGTCACCGGCATCGACAACGCCACAGCCGTGGCCTTGGCCGGCTCGGAGATCGTGCGCCAGTCGATCCAGACGCTGTCGGCCCGCAACTCGGTCGACGTGCTGGCGGGCCAGGCCTTCGCGGTGGCCGCCTCACCGGCGCGCATGCAGCAGCAAGGGGCCTCGCCCGTCCTGCTCGGCGTGGCCATCGCCGTCTCCCGGCTCAACGACGACTACCTCAACGTGCGCTCCAGCGACGACGAGTCGCTCTCGCTGGCCTTGGCGGATCGTGACCGCTTCGTGGCGTCGTTCGGCCCCCGCCCGCCTGCGGGCACCGTGCTGTCGTTGGCCAAGACGGTGATCGACACCGGCCGGGCCGAGTCGACCATCACGCCTACCCGTTTCGTGGCCATCCGCCCGGTGCGCATGGAGGACGAGCGCCCCATCCTCGCCATGGCCGCTTCCACCCCGACCGCCATCGTGGGCGACTCGCGCGATCGCTTGTTCCGCACCCTGTTCGTCATCGCCCTGGGTGGCACCCTGCTCGCCCTGCTGCTGGCGTCGATCGTGGGCGAGCGCATCGGCGCAGGCCTGCGCCGCCTGACCCGAGTGGCCGAGGGCATCCAGCGCGGCGAGCTCAACGTGCGGGCCGAGATCGCCAGCGACGACGAGGTCGGCGTGTTGGGCAGCGCCTTCGACTCGATGGCCTTGTCGATCCAGGAGAAGACCGAAGCGGAAAGCCGCCTGCGCAGCCGCTTGGAAGCGGTCGTGGCGGGCATGGGCGAGGCGCTCATCGCCGTCGACGCCACCGGCCGCATCACCGACTTCAACCAGGCCGCTGAGGAGTTGCTCGGCATCGGCGCCGCCTCGGCGCGTGAGCAACGGGCCGACGAAGTGGTCAGCCTCAGCGCCGACGACGGCACCGACATCGGCGGCCGCCTCACCCGGCTGTCGCCCACCCGCTGGCACGCCGAAGGCTGGGTCGACCACCAGGACGGCAGCCGCATCCCCGTGTCGGTCCTGGGCGGTCCGCTGCGCGACTTGGCGGGGGAGCTGGCCGGTGCGGTGTTCGTGCTGCGCGACCTGCGCCGCGAGCGCGAGGTCGAGCAGATGAAGACGGAGTTTCTCTCGCGCATCGGCCACGAGTTGCGCACCCCGCTGACCGGGATCATGGGCTACGCCGACCTGCTTACCCGCAAGGACGTGCCGCCCGAGCGGGCCCGCCAGTGGCACGGCGAGATCCTCAAGCAGTCCAAGGCGTTGTTCCGCATCGTGCAGATGCTGGAGTTCTTCGCCTCGGCGGGCGCCGGTCGCGTCATCCTCCGCCCCGAGGTGGTCGAGGTGCGAGCCCTGGTCGACGAAGTGGTGAAGCGGTGGGACGAACGGGTTAACGGCACCCGGTCGATCGTGCGCCGGGTGAGCCGCGGCGTGCCCAAGGTGCAGGTCGACCGGCGGTGGCTGACCCTGAGCCTCGACGAGCTGGTCGACAACGCCGTGAAGTTCTCGGGCGACGGGGGCAAGATCACGGTGACCGCTGCGCCCGTCGACGGCGGCCTCGAGGTAAGCGTGGTCGACCGAGGCAAGGGGATGACGCCGCAGGAGCAGGAACTGGCGTTCGCTGACTTCGTGCAAGGTGATACCTCTGACACCCGGAGCTTCGGCGGCTTGGGGCTCGGACTCTCGCTCGTGCAGCGGGTGGCCGAGGCCCACGGCGGCTCGGTGTCGCTTTTGTCCGAACCGGGCAAAGGCTCCCGTTTCTCCATCTTCCTGCCCGCTACGCCGATACAAGGAAGGCGATGAAGCGTTCGCTTTCGATGGTCTTGGTCGCCGGCCTCCTGGCCGTCGGCGCCGCTGGGTGCAGCCGCGACAAGCTGCGCTCCGGTGAGGCGCGCCTCGACGTCGAAGGACGGGCGCTGGTCAGCGTGGCGGGCAAGGCGGCCAAGGTCGTGGAGCGCTCGCAACGGCTCCACTTCGGCGACCGGGTGAAGCTGGAGCAGGGCACGGCTCGGGTCGTGTCCGGCGACGGCCGCAGCTACGACCTGCGCTGCGCGGCCGACTCCTGTACCGAGTTCGAGCTGGCGGCCAGCCCCAACCTGATGACCGGCGACCTGTTGGTCGCCACCGAAGGCGCCCCCGTCGTGGTGCGCACGGCGGGCTCCGAAGTGGAAGTCACGGGCGCGGCGCGAGTGTCGCGGTCGCTGGCCGTCTCCGCCGCCGCCTACCGCGGCCACGTCGTGCTCCGCTCCGGCGGCCCGGCCTTCACCGTGCCCGCCTTGCGCCAGGCATCGATCCCTGCGATCGGCGTGCTGCCCACCTCGGCGGCGCCCGTGGCCTACAACGACACCGACGAGTGGGACCGCCGCCACCTCGGCGCCGCCATGGCCTTCGGCCGCGAACTGGAGGCACGCAGCCGCGCCTTCGGCCCCAACGTGCGCGCCGGCGAAGGCCGCACCCCCGGGTTCTACAAGCAGGTGCTGCCCGCGCTCGACAACGAGCCGTCGTTCGCGGCCTCGTTGCTCGACGGCGCCCGCCCGCCCGGCGAGACGCTGGTCGGCGCCGTGATCACCGTGGCAGGCAAGCAGTCGTCGTTCGGCGAACGGTGGCAGTCGGTCTTCCGGTTCCGCGACGAAGGTGCGGCATGGGGGCTCGTGGCCCTCGACCAGGCAGTAGCCGACGCCCCTGCGTTGGTACGTGACCTCGACCTCGCCATCGGACGGGCGCCACTGGGCTTTTCCGGCCCTGCGACGGTGGCGGCCGGACCTTCCCCGACCACGCCGACGCCGACGCGGCCCGGTCCTGGCGGCTCCGGCGGGTCGACGACGACCACGACCCGGCCTCGCAACGGCGGCACCACCCCGACGACGCAGCCCGACGACCCCGACGAGCCCGTCCCGCCGGTGACAACCCAGACGCCGATCGACCCGCTGGTGGCCCCCGTCGTCGACACCTTGAACGGCCTGCTCGACCCGCTGCCGTAGTCCGCCAAATCCCGGGCTGCGGCTCGTAGGCTTCGGCCATGCCCGAGTTGTCGCCGGACGAGGTGGCCGCGCACGCGTTCCCGACGTCGTTCCGCGGCCTCGACCCCACCGAGGTCAAGAGGTTCCTGGCCCGCGTGGCCGAGCAGCTGCGCGCCGCGCAGGACGAAGCGGAGGCGCTGCGCCGCCGCTTGGCCGAGGCCGAGGAACGGGCGGCGCACCCCCAGATGGACGTCGACACGCTGACCAGCGCGCTCGGTGAGGAGACGGCCCGCATCCTGCGCTCGGCCCAGGACGCAGCGGCCGACATCCGGGGCAAGGCCGAAGACAACGTGGCCCAGCTGCTGCGGGAGGCCTACGAAGAGGCGGGCCGGATGCGGGCCGAGGCCGAAGGCTTGTTGGCCCGAGAGACCGAAGAGGCCGAAGCGGCCGCCGCCGAGATCCGCACGGCGGCCGAAGCCGACGCCGAGGCTGCCCTCGGGCGGGCGCGGCAGGAGGCCGAACGCCTGCTGGAGGACGTGGAGGGCAAGGCCCGCGCCATGGTCGAAGAGGCCGAAGGCCGCCGGGCCAAGGTGCTCGGTGACCTGGCCCGGCGGCGCAAGCTGGCGCACACCCAGGTCGAGCAGTTGCGGGCCGGGCGCGACCGGCTGCTGGAGGCGTACCGCATGGTGCGCACCACACTCGACGAGGTCACCGAGGAACTGGTCAAGGCCGAAGCCGAGGCGCGGTCGGCAGCGGAGGCGGCCGCACGCCGGGTGCCCGAGGAGCAGCTTGACGAGGTCGCAGAGCCCGCCGCCGAACCTGCGGCCGAGCCGGAGCCGGAGCCGGAGCCCGCACCTGCACCTGCACCGGAACCTGAGCCCGAGCCCGAGGAACGGCGTCGGTCGTCGGTGCGCATCCTGCGCCGCCCCAAGGACGAAGAGGCAGCCGAGGCGGAGCGGGCCGCGGCGTTCACGCCCGTCGCCCCACCCATGGCAGGCGAAGGCGTGCGCATCATCAAGCCGGAGCCGAGCCAGGAGGCGCCGCCCGAGCCCGAGCCCAAGCCGCCGCGGGCAGTCGAGGAGCCTCCGCGTCCCGTCGACCCGCTGCTGCCCGAAGAAGAAGCAGCGAAGGCAGCCTCGCGCCCAGCCGACCCGCCGCTGCCCGAGGAAGCGTCGAGCGGCAACGCCGAAGAAGTGCCCACGACAGGCGACGAAGCCCCCGACGCCGTCGACGACCTGTTCGCCCGCATACGTGCCGACCGCGCCCAAGCCGTGGCCCGCGCCCGCGAGGTGCTCGACAGCGGGGCCGACGCTGACGCCGAGGGCGACGCCGCGCCCGAACCCGCCGCCGCAGCGCCTGCATCGGAGCCGGCCGAAGAAGCACCTCTCTCCGACGAGGACGAAGCCCTGCTCCAGCGGCGTGACGGCGCGGTGGAAGACATCGAGCACCGCCTCTCGCGCCGGCTGAAGCGGGCCTTGCAGGACGAGCAGAACGACGTGCTCGACCGGTTCCGCAGCCACCGCGGCCGCCCGACGGCGGATGCCGTCCTGCCCAGCGCGGACGACCACCCCGCCCGCTATCGGGCCGTGGCTGCCGAACTGCTGGCCGAGGCGTCAACGGCAGGGGTGTCCTTCGTCGACGGCGGCGACACGGCCGTCGACGTCGACGACCTGGCCGAAAGCCTGGCCGCCGACCTCGTCGGCCCCCTGCGCAAGCGGCTCGAGCGAGGCCTGGAGGAAGGCGCCGAAGAAGAGGCGTCGTTGGTGGTCGAGCGCATCGGCGCCGCCTACCGCGAGACCAAGGGCAAGCGCATCGAGCAACTGGCCACCGACCACGTGATCGCCGCCTTCTCCCGGGGCACGTTCAGCGCCACCCCCGAAGGGGCGCCGCTGCGCTGGATCGTCGACGACGTAGGCGGCCCCTGCCCCGACTGCGACGACAACGCCCTGGCCGGCCCCACCCCTCGCGGCGAGGAGTACCCCACCGGCAGGCTGCATCCGCCCGCGCACGCCGGGTGCCGCTGCTTGCTCGTCCCTGCCGCGCCCTAGGCTCCGCCCATGCGTGCTCCCACCGACCTCCCCCGGCCGGCTCGTCGCGGCAACCGCGGCCGCACGATCCTGATCGCCGCGGGTGTCGTGCTGTTCTTCGGCCTCACGTCGCTGCGGGGGATCGCGGGCTTCTACACGACGTACTTGTGGTTCGACGAACTGGGCTTCGGCGACGTGTGGCAGGGGGTGCTGGGCACCAAGCTGGCGCTCGTCGCGGGCTTCACGGCGGGCTTCTTCGTCCTGCTGTACCTCAACCTGCTCATCGCCGACCGGCTGGCGCCCAAGTTCCGCACGCCCGGCCCCGACGACGAGCTGGTGCAGCGTTACCGCGACGCCGTAGGCCGCCACGCCGGCAAGGTCCGCCTCGTCATCGCCGCCCTGTTCGCCCTGATGGCGGGGGGCAACACGGCGAGCCAGTGGAACAACTGGCTGTTGTTCCGCAACAGCGTTGACTTCGGCGTGAACGACCCTCAGTTCGGCGAAGACGTCAGCTTTTACGTGTTCCGACTGCCGTTCATGTCGTTCGTCGTCGACTGGCTCTTCCTCGCCGTGTTCATCGTGGCCGTGGTCTCGCTGGTGGCCCACTACCTCAACGGCGGCATCCGGGTGCAGCCGCCCGCCCCGCGGGTCACCCGCCACGTGAAGGCGCACATCTCGGTGCTGCTGGCCGTGCTCGCCCTGCTCAAGGCGGCGGGCTACTACCTGTCGCGCTACGAGCTGAACTTTTCCACCCGGGGCGCGGTGCACGGCGCCACCTACACCGACGTGAACGCCCAGTTGCCCGCCCTGCAACTGCTGGTGGTCATCTCGTTGGCGGCGTGCGTGCTGTTCCTGCTCAACATCCGCTGGCAGGGCTGGGTGCTGCCCGTCATCGGCGTCGGCCTGTGGGCGTTCATCTCGGTGATCGTGGGCGCCGCCTACCCCGCCTTCATCCAGAAGTTCCGCGTGGAGCCGTCCGAGCTCCAGCGGGAGAGCAAGTACATCGACCGCAACATCAAGGCGACCCGCGTGGCGATGAACATCAGCGACGTGCAGGAGCGTTCCTTCGACTACGACGAGAGCCTCACCGCCCAGGACCTGAGCGAGAACGCCACCACGGTGCGCAACGTCCGGCTGTGGGACCCCACCTACGTCAAGGGCACCTACCAGCGGCTGCAGGAGATCCGGCAGTACTACCGGTTCAACGACGTCGACATCGACCGCTACACCATCGGCGGCGAGCTGTTGCAGACGATCGTGTCGGCTCGTGAGCTCAACAGCGGCGACCTGCCGTCGCAGTCGTGGGTGAACCAGCGGTTGCAGTACACCCACGGCTACGGCGCCGTGGTGTCGCCCGCCAACGCGGTGAGCAGTGACGGCAAGCCTGAGTTCCTGGTCAAGGACGTGCCACCGGCGGGCACACCGGCCATCACCGAGCCGCGCATCTACTTCGGCGAAAACCTGAGCAGCTACGCCATCGTCAACAGCAAGCAGAAGGAGATCGACTTCCAGACGGAGTCGGGCGAGACCGAGGAGAGCACGTACGCAGGCAAGGGCGGCGTGCCCATGGGGTCGTTCCTGCGGCGGCTGGCGTTCGCCATTCGCTTCGGCGACCAGAACGTGTTGATCTCCGACCAGGTGACGCCGCAGTCCCGAGCTGTCTTCTACCGCGACATCGAGAGCCGGGTGAAGCAGGCGGCGCCGTTCCTCCGCTACGACGCCGACCCCTATCCCGTGATTGTCAAGGGCCGCATCCAGTGGGTGCAAGACGCCTACACGACAACGTCGCGGTACCCGTACGCACAGCACGCCAACGTGGAGGAGCTGCCGCCGGGCAGCGGGCTCAACACCTCGTTCAACTACGTGCGCAACTCGGTCAAGGTCGTCACCGATGCCTACGACGGCACGATGACGTTCTACATCGTCGACCCCGATGACCGGATCGTGCAGGCCTACGCCAAGGCCTTCCCCAAGCTGTTCACGCCGTTCTCGGCCATGGACCCCGAGATGGTCGAGCACCTGCGCTACGCCGAGGACATCTTCCGGGTGCAGACGAACATGTACGGGCGCTATCACATCACCGATCCGGTGGAGTTCTACCGGGCCACCGACGCCTGGAACGTGTCGCAGGACCCCGGCTCGGGCAACCCGTCGGCGCCCGCCCAGGAGGTCCAGGTGCTCGACGCCGAGGGCAACCTGGTGCGGCGCAAGACCAAGCGCATGGACCCGACGTACCTGTTGCTGCGGCTGCCCGGCGACCCCCGTGAGTCGTTCCTGATCCTGCGACCCTTCGTGGCCGCCTCGCAGGCCGACAAGCAGCAGAACCTGACCGCCTTCATGACGGCCAAGAGCGACCCGGGGTCGTACGGGAAGCTTGAGGTGTTCGAGATGCCCCGTGGCCGCCAGGTCGACGGGCCCGCTTTGGTCGATGCCCGCATCAAGGCCAACACCACGATCACCAGCGAGATAACCCTGTTGAACCAGCAGGGCTCGCAGGCGTTGCAAGGGAACCTGGTGGTGCTGCCCATCGAGAACTCGATTGTCTACGTACGGCCCCTGTACGTGCAGTCGCAGAACAACCCAGTGCCCGAGCTCAAGCGGGTCATTGTGGTGTTCGGCGAGCGGGCCGAGATGGGCACCACCCTGCAGCAGGCGCTGACCAAGATCTTCGGCTCGGCGCCCGCCACCCTGGAACGGGGGCCGCAAGGCGCGCCCGCCCCGCCCACCACGCCGACGCAGCCCGGCGGGCAACCGCCTTCAGCCGACGTGCAGGCGCTGCTGGCCCAGGCTCAGACAGCGTACGACGCTGCCCAAGAGGCGCTGCGGCGCGGCGACCTGGCCGAGTACCAACGCCGGGTCAACGAGGTCGGCGAGCTCGTGCGCCGGGCCAACGAAGCCAACCGGTCAGCCGGCGGCACCGCGTAGGGCGCCAGCTCAACGAGCAGCGCCCACGAGTAACTCTCAACCGGGTATCAACTCGCGCGCTGCAGGTCGCTGAGCGAGCCCGGTGGTCGGGTCGTGCGGGTGCGGCCCCTTGGATCGGTGATGACCAGCGTGCCGTCGGGCTGGAGCTTCTCGGACCAGCCCGGTTGGTGCCCCAAGTGGTGGTGCCGGCTGCACTTGAGGACCAGGTTGGCGAGGCTCGTCCTCCCGCCGTTTTGCCACGGGACCACGTGATGGGCCTCGCACCAGTGCGACGGCCGGTCGCATCCATCGAAGCGGCAGTGCCGGTCGCGCAGCACCAGCGCCGACCACAAGGGCGCCGGGATCGTGCGCGTCGAGGTGCCGTAGTCGAGGATCGTGCTGCGTCCGTCGGTCACGACTCGGTGAATGGCCGCGTCGCAGGCCAGCGCCTGCATCGACGCACCGTCGATCAGCCCACCGCCCACGAAGCTGCCGCCGCGGCCGGCGCGCAAGGCTTCGTAGTCGACCACCACGTTGAGGTGCGGGCGGTGCCGTCCACCCAAGCTACCTGCATGGTGGTCGAGGAAGAACCTGCACACGTCGATCAGCGCGTCGGCCCGCCTGCGGGCAGGCGGCACCTCGGGCTCGTCGACCATGGCCAGGCGCAACGCAGTGGCCACCGTCTCGCCGCCCAGCGGGTCGAGCGAGCCGGTCAGATCCCACTGGCCCTCCAGCGTCTGGGACAGGTGGACGCCTCGTTGGAACGTGGGCTCGATGTCGAGCATGGCCTTCCACTGCTGCATGGCCAAGGCCGTGCCGGCCACCGACAGGTCGACCAACGCGGGCACTACCGCCGCCTCGTGCTCGGGGAACTCCGCCGTGGCGTTGCGCACGATGGCCTGCACCTGGCCGCCGGACAGCCTTCCGGACAGCCAGTAGTCCTCGGTCAGCGGCAAGCCGCGCAGCTTCTTCGCGGTCGAAGCCGTCGACTTGGCAGTGCTCGCCGTCATGCGTGCGTGATGTCGCAGCCACGCCGTCATCGACGTGGCTCCGTCGAGCTCCCACAGGGCCTCGGCGTCGAAGGCACCGATCGCCGCCGCCACCTTGGCGTTCAGCAGGTCGACCACCTTCAGGACTTCCGCCAAGGCGTCGCCGTCGAGCGGCACCTCCAGGTCCTCGATGGCTTTCCGCAGTGCTCCGATCACGCTCCGACCGTACACATGTTCGATCATGGAGTCAATTAAAAATCACTGGAATGCACTGAAACGGGCCTCCGGCGCTCACTTTTGCGCGTCTGGTTGCGGGTGCTATCGTGACCGGTCTCGCCGCGGGGTGGAGCAGTCTGGTAGCTCGTCGGGCTCATAACCCGAAGGTCGTGGGTTCAAATCCCACCCCCGCCACGAAAAGCAGTGAGAAGGCCCAGGTCAGCGACCTGAGCCTTGCTCGTTGCGCTGGTGTCCCCCGGTTCAGGCGCTCTTCCTCCGGCCGTTCCCCCGACGTTCCCCCGTCCTTCTCGCGGTCGGGGGAGTGGGCTTGGCGAGCCGCTCGGCCGATCGGGCTGCGTCGGCCTGCATACCGGGCAGGACGTGCTGGTAGGTCTGCATCGTGAACCCGATGTTGGCCTGGCCGAGACGTTCGCTGACGACCTTCACGGGGATCCCGTCCTGGATGAGCAGGCTGCCGTGGGTGTGCCGGAGATCATGAAAGCGGATGGTCGACACGCCGGCGTTGTGAACGATTCGGCGGAATGCCTCGTAGACCGAGTGGGGATGTACGGGCTTGCCGGCGCCGTCGGTGAAAACCCATCGGTCGTCGTTGGTGATGCCGACCGCGGCGAACTCGGCGGCCTGGAAGTCCCGCCAGCCGGCGAGGATGGTGAGGGTGGTGTCGTCGAGGGCGATGGCGCGGCGAGCGTTCTTGGTCTTGCCGCGTGTCTGGTGGATTTCGTAGCCGACGGCGACGAGCCCCCTGTTGAGGTGCAGACACCGCTTGGTGAAGTCGATGTCGGGCCACTTGAGGCCGAGTACCTCGTTGCGGCGCATCCCGGTCATTGCCGTCAACCAGTAGAGCGGGAAGAGCCGGTGGCCGACCGCGCTACGCATGAGCTGGCGCAGCTCGTCCTCGGTGAGCGAGGCGCCCTCGATCCGCTGGAGCGACCGCTGTTTGGGGGCTCGCGCGACCACGGCGACGTTGCGGGATACCAGGCCGCGCCGCAGAGCGTCAGCGAGCGCACCCTTGATGATGAGATGGACCTCATAGACGGTCTTCGGTGATAGGCCCTTGCCCTCGGTGGGGTGGAGCAGCGTGTCGTAGAGCGCCTCGATCTGCTGGTAGCGCAAGCGCCGGATGCCAACCCTGCCCAACACAGGCAGGATGTGGATTTGTACGTTTCGTTCGTAGCCGTGGTAAGTGCTGATGGCCAGGTGCAGTTTCTTTGCTGGTAGCCACTGGCTGGTCAGGTACGCGCCGAAGGTCAGCGACCGCACCGAGTCGACCCGGCTCGTCTCGGTCGCGGCGAGCTTGGCGGCGAGGCGCTCGGCCTCGGCCCGGACGGTGCCTGCCGGGTGCCAGCTGCGGCGCTCCTTGCCGGTCACGGGGTCTCGACCTTCGTAGATCACTGCGTAGTAGCGGTCCCCTCGCTTCTTGACGTGCCCCTTCATCGTGTCCTCCTTCATCGCGGGTCCCGCTCGTCGAAACCCGGGGGAACAATCGGTAGACCACGCAAGTCGCCAGACGCTTGTCGAGTGGCCGAGGAGCAAATGTCCAGGTAGCCGGGGGTCGGGCACGCGGAAGCCGACTCGGGGGAACGCGGGCGGCGCAGTCCCCAGCCATGAGCACGGGGGACGCCTTCTTTCCTCGGCGGTTCGACGACACACGGTGTGGCGTAGGCGGCGGTGGGGTCAGCCCCGCTGCGCCCCGAGCGATAGGTGGCGCCGTCCCGCTCGGCTACGCGCCGACCAGAGCGTCAGGGACGGGCGGGCAACCGCGATATCGAGCGAATGATATGTAGCGTCCCTGAACGGCACATCGAGGATGCTCTCGCAGCTCGCCGGCGTCGTGGTTATGGGACGGTCGGCGCACCGCGTGATCGCCGGTTCGCTACTCGGCGATGGTGGCGGCTTGGGCGGTTCGTGGTGGTAGTAGCAGCATCCACGAGCGGGGCGCGACGCCGGCCGCCGCCTGGTCCGGCCCCATCGACCGAGCCGTGCACTCACCGGCCAGCGGCTACCTGCATGCTCAAGGCTCTTTCATTCGGCCGCGGCGAGGCTCTCTCCGAAGTCGATGAACACGCAGGGCTCGTCGCCGACCGTCCACGCGTCGTGCCCTGGCTCGATCACGACGACCGATCCCGGGCCGGCCTCGGCTTCTGTCCCATCCTTCATCACGATGTGCAGCCTGCCCGATGCCACGAAGGCGAGATGGGGTGCCTTACACAGTTCCGGCTCGAAGTGCTCCGTGTACCGCCAGCCGGGCTCGAAGGTGCACCTCCAGACGCTGTGGCTGCCCACGTCGACGCGGTGCGCACGGGCCTTCTCGGCCGTGAATTCCTCATCAGACGCATCGGACGATCGAACTTCGACACCAGCCACCTGCCACCCCCTTGTCGACTCTGGGAAAAGGCTGTCAGGAGGCCTGGCCATCGTCCAGTGGTACCTGCGGGAAGAAGTCGTCGACGCTCCTTAGCCGCGTCTCCGTCGATGGTGGGCGCAATCGGGGCCTGTGGTCGCTACGGGTCCCGCTCGAGCACCTCGGCGCCCGCATCTATCCCGACATGTTCTCCTTCGCCCAAGCCCCCGCTCGACGACACTGGCGACATCGCCGACAAACGGCTCCGCGGCCGCTTCGACGACACGATCGCCAACTTCTTGGTCCTGGTCGAGGCATCGACCCACTACCCGTGCGTCAAGCGCGCCTGGGTCGAGTTCCTCGGCGAGGCCCCCGACCCCGCCATCGACCGTGTCGATACCTGAATCGATGATGGCCAGGCCCGCCCGGCGACCAGGCGATGAGCATGCGGTCGTCGATGATCATGGTGAATTCACCTCCTGTGATCTCCGGGCAGAGACTGGAGCGACGTGTTGCGGGCGTGCGGTCAGGCGGGCGGCGCTCACGGCAGCACCATGCGGGCAACGAGCCGGTCGAGGACGGGCTCGAAGCGCTCGAGCGTGGCCGGCTGGAACTGCGTGCCCTCCACGCCGACGCAGCTGCCCTCGCCGAAGGCAGCGGCGACGGTCAGGAAGATGGTGTCGCCGGCAATGGTGGCGTAGGTGACGGAGCGCTCGGCGGCAGCGCCCCGTGGTGAGGTGATGGTGAAGCCATAGCGGATGCCTTGGTCCCCGGCTACAGGAAGGCGCCGGGCCGGGATCGAGGCGTAACGCGAGCCGGGGGGGCAGCCCTTCTCCCGGTCCTCGCGGGCCGAGCGGTCGGCGTCGGCAGCCAGCCGGCCCAGGGCGTCGGATCTTGACAGCCCTCGCAAGGACTCGAAGCTGTCGAGCGGGAAGGACACCAACTCGACGGCGCCTACGAGGACGGCCCGGTCGTAGGCGCAGTAGAGGGGGGCATCGCCCTCGCAGGCCCTGACGTCCCATCCCGCGCCTGCCGCCACCGCTCGTCGGGTCCTCCAGTCCAGCGCCGGCGCCGCGCTCGGTGGGGCGGTGGTGGTCGTGGCGACCGTGGTCGGACCGGGACGAGGGGGTAGGTGGGAGCTGGGCGGCGTGGTGGTGGTCGAGCCCGAGAGGGCCGTCGTGACGGTCGTCGCCGGACCCCCAACGTCGTCGCCGGCGCCGTTCGAGGCCCGCTCGTCGTCGGTGCTGGTGCCGCAGGCACCGGCGAGGACGAGGACCACGGACACGAGGACAAGGAGTCGTCTCATCTGTTCTCTGCTTTCTCCAGTGCTGGTCAGGTCAAGGCGATGTCGGACCGGGTGGTTCGCAGCGCGGCCGCGGCGCTGGCGGCCAGGACGTAGGCGACGCGGACGACCGCACCGGTCGCCGGGGCGAGGAGCGACCCGGCTTGTGTGGCCTGAGCCACGGCGTGCGCCGCCTGCCCGGGGAGGAATCTGCCGGCATCGCCGAGGAAGACCGATCCCAGGTTCTCCAACACCAGGACCCACACCAACGCCCCCACCACGGCGGCCACCTGGTAGCGCACGATGGCGCCGACGGCCGCGCCAATTGCCGCCCACAGCGCTCCGGCCACGACGAGGCCGCCAACGGCGGCGAGGTCTGCCGCCTCGAAGGAGGGGCCGCTCCCCTTGGCGGCGATAAGGGGAACGGCGAGGGCCAGCATCGCCGTCTGGGCCACGGCGGACATGGCAGCGCCGGCGGCGCCAGACATCGCCACCTTGGCCACGACCACCCGCGACCGTTTGGGTGCCACGAGCAGGGTGGGCACGATCGAGCCGTGGCGGAACTCGTCGGTGACGGACCGGATCCCGAGCACCAGGGCGAACAGCGCCAGGTTGATCGAGGCCAGCATGAAGAAGTGCTGGTCGTGAACGGGCCGCGCCAGGTCCTCGGTACTGGCGCTCATGATGGTGGAGAAGGCGCCGAGGGCGGCCACCGCGCTCCCCCCCACGACCAGACCTAGCGCCGTCTTGGTCGTCGTCAGCTTTATGAGCTCGGCCCTAACCAATCCCGGCATGGCTTTCCTCCTTCTCTGTCAGCTCGAAGAAAACGTCCTCGAGGCTGTTGATCTCTCCCACCAGCTCGTGCAGCACCACGCCCGCGGCGGCGGCCAGCTCGCCGACCTGCTCGGGCCGCAGCCCCCGCACGTGCATCGCACCCCGCTCTCCGCTTCGCACCTCCGCTCCCGCACCAATGAGCACCTCCGCCAGCCGCTCCGGCTCTTGCGAACGGACCCGGGCAGCGGCGGTGGAACCGCCGGTGAGGTCCGCCACGCTTGTGTGGGCGACGAGGCGTCCGGCCCGGAGGACGACGACCTCGTCGGCCATGTGGGTCACCTCACCCAGCTGATGGCTGGAGACGAACACCGTCCCTCCGCTTTTCGCGAAGGAGCGCAGCGATTCGCGCAGCCAGCGGATACCGGCGGGGTCCAGCCCGTTGGCCGGCTCGTCGAGGACGAGCAGCTTGGGGTCGCCCAGCAGAGCTGCGGCCAGCCCCAGGCGCTGGCGCATGCCGAGGGAGAACTCCCCCACCCGGCGGTCGGCGGCTCCGGTGAGGTCGACGGCGGCGAGGACGTCGTCGATGCGATGGCTCGAGATGTCGGCGGCGGCCGCCATCCAACGCAGGTGGTCACGAGCACTCCGCCGGGGGTGGAACGACGCGGCGTCGAGCATGACGCCGACCATGCGAGAGGGATTCTCAAGCTCGCCGTAGGGCCGCCCCCACACCGTGGCGGTGCCCGATGTCGGGGCGGCCAGCCCGAGCAGCATCCGCAAGGTCGTGGTCTTCCCGGCCCCGTTCGGGCCGAGGAACCCCGTCACCCCGCCACCTCGGACCTCGAAGCTGAGATCCTCTACCGCCAGGTGCCGCCCGAACGCCTTCCTCAGCCCCCGGGCCTCGATCACTGCTTTGTCCATCGTGCCCACCTCCTTTCTGGTGGGGACGGTACGGGGGCGCACTTGCCGGACTCTTGCCGCCCGCTTGCAGGGCGCCGGTCGTCATCTGGAAGCCGAGGGCAAGTCGCAGGGCTGAAGATGCGGGTCATGACCCGAACGACGCTGGTGCGAGCAACGCCAAGCCAGCAGAGCGATGTACGGCCCGCCCTGATCGCCCTCGACCAACTGGACACCCTCAACCCGGCTCCCACCGGGGCCAAGCCGTCGCCCTGGTCCGCGCCGGCGCCGCCGGTCTGCCGACGCTTCCCGGCTTCATCCTCACCACCGGGGCGAGCCCCGAGGCGGCCGGGGGCGAGCTGGCTGAGGCCGGCGCCGCCTCGAGCGCCTGCCCCCCAGACCGCCACCGTGCTCACCCGTGGCCCCCATCATCGGCCGGCGCGTCCAGCTCACCCTGCTCGAGCGGGTGGCCCAGCTGCCCGCGGTCCACGGCCACGTCAGTGGCCCCCGCCGTGGCCGGCGGTCCTCGACGTGCCGTCCTGGCCGTCAGCGACCTCGACCGTGAAAGCCGCCGTCCGCACCGTTCCCTGGTGGCTGAAATCGAAGAACAGACGGTAGGTGCCCGCCGAGGGAGCCTCGACTGCGAAGGGCACCTGGCCCGGGCCCACCCGACCCTCCAGAGGATGCACGTGGAGGTAGGCAAGGTCTGAGGCC